>CAMOVS010000133.1 GCA_946627575.1 uncultured Lachnospiraceae bacterium | reverse complement strand
TAATAGGTTTCTTTGCTTCGTATATAGCATCTGCTACTTCAATCTCGTTAAAGGCCCAGAGGTCTTCGATCGACCCTCCGCCCCGGCCTATGATCATCAGATCGACGCCAAAGCGGTCAAGGAAACGGATACCCGAAGCAATGGATCGGGCAGCCCCCTCTCCCTGAACCCTTGCCGGGTAAAGGTAGAGCTGGACATAAGGATTTCTCCTGGCAGCAATGCTGGTGATATCCCGGATGGCCGCCCCGGTCGAAGCGGTCACGATGCCGATCTTCTCCGGATAACGGGGAAGAGGCTTCTTCCTCTCAAAATCGAAGTATCCCCTCTCATAGAGGTCTCTCTTAAGCTTCTCAAAGCGGATATAAAGCTCGCCGGTACCTGACAGGCTGACTTCCCTCACATAAAGCTGGTAGCTTCCGCCCTGTTCATAGACAGAAACACTGCCTGAGGCAATCACGGACTGTCCGTTCTCCAGCCTGAAGGGCAGGCCTCTGGCCCGGTCTCGGGCAAACATCACGCAGGGAATCCGGCTTCTTTCATCCTTAAGGGAAAAATAAATGTGGCCGGAGGAATGATACTTGCAATTGGAGACCTCCCCCTGGAGACGGACTCTTTTCAAAGCATAATCCCCTTCAAACAATCTATGTATATATGCATTGATCTGTGATACCGAAAAGATACGGTCTTTCATAGGTCCTTCTTTCTGGAATCCATGACCCGTCCTCAAGGATTGGTATAGCACGGAAAGGGACTTATACATATAAGGATGTTGGGGCAAACCCAACGAAGATGTATAAGTCCCGTATCCTTTGTTATCATTTTCATCGTCAATGGACTCAGGCCAGTTTGGCCAGAACTCCGTTGACAAAGCGGGCCGATTCCTCGCCGCTGTAACGCTTGGTCAGGACAACCGCCTCGTTGATGGCAACACCTGTCGGAATGTCCGGATCCATCTGGATCTCATAGGCAGCCAGGCGGAGTATAGCCAGCTCCACCTTGCCCAGCCGGTTCAGTCTCCAGCCCTCTGAAATCCTGGCGATTGTCTCATCCAACCCCGGCAGATGATCCAGAATCCCTGACAGCTTATTCGAGATATACTCTCTTTCCTCTTCCAGCTGATCGCTGGTCTCCGGAGTCAGTTTCATGGATGTCAGCAGAGATTCCGGCAGGGCCGCCAATGTCTCAAAAAACAGCCCTTCCTGCTCTTCCATCTCATCCGGAGAGAAAAACTCCCTGCGGAAAAGCAGCAGAAAGAGCAGCTCACGGATATGCTTCCTTGATAATCTCATGATAATGACCTCCTTTATCCTGCCGTATTAGGGCTGCATCTGTATGCCGGCAATACGGACATTGACTTCCGACACCTCAAGCCCGGTCATAGTCTCGATAGAATTCTTCACCCGGTCCTGAACTTCTCTGGAAACAGCCGGAATGCTAACACCGTAATCCATAATCAGATTCAGGGTAATGTCCACCTTCTCTTCATCAATACGAACTTTAACCCCCTTAGAAAGGCTTTTCATGCCAACCATGCCGGCAATCTCACTGGTGATATTGCCGGACATCTTGGCTACGCCTTCCACCTCGGTTGCAGCGATGCTGGCTATGACGGCAATCACTTCATCTGCAATCTGAACCTGTCCCACTTCCTCTATATTGTACTCGGAGTAGGCGGTTTTATTCTCTTTATCCATCTGATCTCCTCCGTTTAAATTCACACGATACCGGGGCCATAAGCAGGCACAAAAGGCTCTGCTGCATAATGACTCCCGCGATCCTGATATCATCACATTGATTATAACAGACATCATCTGTTTTGCAAACAGCCATTTCTGAAGGCCTGCATATTCCACGCAGGCACTGTCCCCCACCCAAAAAATGGTTTGAGCATCAAAAGGCCCTCACCGGATTCATAGGGGTTTTGAATCCGGTTCCGGATCAGTAGGTTCCCCGGGTATTCCTCTCCACCGGAGAAAAACCTCCCTTTTCCAGGGCTTCGATAATCTTTTCTTTGTGTTCATGGCCGAAGGCTTCCATGGTTATGGTCAGTTCCACGGCACTGTTACGGTTAACGCTGATAAACTGATTATGGTCAAGGCGGATGACATTGCCCTGCTCTTGCGCGATGATCTGGGAAACCTTATTAAGCTGACCAGGTACATCCGGCAGGTATACGGACACCGTAAAGATCCTCGACCTCTGGATCAGCCCGTTCTGGACTACGGAGGACAAGGTGATGATATCCATATTGCCCCCGCTCAGGATCGAAACGATCTTCTTATTCTTTTCCTTGATATGGCGGAGAGCCGCCACCGTCAGGAGGCCGGAATTCTCCACGAGAAGTTTGTGGTTCTCCAGGACATCAAGGAAGGCGACGATCAGTTCATTATCATCGATGGTAATAATGTCTGACAGGTTCTCCTTAAGATAAGGAAATACCTTCTCGCCCGGCGTCTTCACCGCAGTACCGTCGGCGATGGTGCTGACACCCGGCAGGGTTACCGGATGGCCTGCCTTAAGAGACTCCTGAAGACAGTTAGCTCCCTCCGGCTCCACGCCGATCACCCTGATTTTCGGGTTGAGCATCCTGGCCAGGGTCGATACGCCGGTCGCCAGGCCTCCTCCTCCCACGGGAACCAGGATGATATCCACGGTAGGCAGTTCCTTAATGATTTCCATGGCGATAGACCCCTGGCCTGTAGCCACTTCCAGGTCATCAAAGGGATGCACAAAGACATATCCTTTTTCCTCAGCCAGGGCTATGGCTTTCTCACAGGCTTCATCATAGACATCTCCGTAGAGGAGGACTTCCGCCCCCAGAGCCCGGGTACGGTTGACCTTAAGAAGAGGCGTGGTGGTAGGCATCACGATGGTAGCAGGAGCCCCGAAGACTTTAGCAGCGTAAGCCACACCCTGGGCATGATTGCCGGCAGAAGCCGTCACGATTCCCCTGTTTCTTTCCTCTTCTGTCAATGTACTGATCTTATAGTAGGCTCCTCTGATCTTGTAAGCCCCGGTCAGCTGCAGGTTTTCAGGCTTCAGGTATACCCTGTTTCCCGTGATCTCCGAAAAAAAGTCCGATTGAATCAGGTTGGTGGGGAGGACAACCTCCTGAACCTTCTCATAGGCTTCTTCAAACCGGTCAAGAGTCAATTCCGTCATCATGTTCTCCCTCCTCCGATTCTTCCTCTTCTATCTTATCATCTTCCGGCTTCTCATCGTCCTGATTATCATCTTCCGGCTTCTCAAACAAAGCACTGACAAAGGCGTCGGGATCAAATTTCTGCAGGTCATCAATACCTTCACCGATTCCTATGTATTTGACCGGGATGCCCAGCTCCGCCTGGATGGCGATGGCGATGCCTCCCTTGGCTGTTCCGTCCAGTTTGGTGATGACAATGCCGGATATGTCTGCGGCTTCTTTAAAGACTCTGGCCTGAACCAGAGCGTTTTGCCCGGTGGTTCCATCCAGGACAATCAGTGTCTCCAGATAGGCTTCCGGGAACTCCCTTTCGATAACCCGCCGGATCTTGGCCAGCTCATTCATCAGATTCTTTTTGTTATGCAGCCGGCCCGCCGTGTCGCAGATCAGGACATCGGCCTTCCTGGATTTGGCGGCCTGACAGGCATCAAACACGACCGCAGCAGGGTCCGAGCCCTCCTGTTGAGCAATTAGGTCAACCCCGGCCCGGTGGGTCCACTCGGTCAGCTGCTCGATCGCTGCAGCCCGGAAGGTATCCGCTGCCGCAACAATTACTTTTCGCCCCTTGTTCTTAAGCTGGGCTGCCAGTTTGCCGATGGTTGTTGTCTTGCCAACCCCGTTGACACCGATCACCAGAACCACAGACTTGCGGTTCTCATAATCATAGGCTGTCTCGCGGACCGCCATCTGTTCCCTGATGATGTCAATCAGGAGCTGACGGCAGTCTTCGGGCTCCTTGATTCCTCTTTCATCGACCTCATCCTTAAGACGGTCAATGATCGTCATGGTGGTATCTACGCCCAGGTCTCCCATAATCAGAACTTCTTCCAGCTCCTCATAGAAATCATCATCGATATGGGAAAAACCGGAGAATATGGAGCTCAGTCCCCGGGCAATGCTTTTCCTGGTCTTGGTCAGCCCGCGAAGAAGCCGGCTAAAGAATCCTTTCTTTTCTTCCATTATCTTACATCCTCTTTTTCAATCGTTACCATTCACGGCCCCGCCTTCCTTCATGCTACAGCCCATACCTGCTTGGCACCTATACGCATCTGCGATGCTTTTGCCTCTGGCTGTTCGGGCGGTTCCTGCCTGGCAGGCCCTTTTTTGAATCGTAACTCTTGATTATTTCAAATCCTTGTCAATGAGGTCCACGGAGATCAGGGCCGAGACCCCTTTCTCCTGCATGGTGATTCCGTAAAGAGAATCTGCCGCTCCCATGGTTCCCTTTCGATGGGTAATGACGATAAACTGGGTCTCCTTGGACAGAATGCGGAGATAGCGGGCGAATCGTTCAATATTGGCATCATCCAGAGCCGCTTCGATCTCGTCAAGAAGACAGAAGGGCGATGGTTTGAGGTTCTGTATGGCAAAGAGAAGAGCGATGGCCGTCAGGGCCTTCTCCCCGCCGGACAATAGAAGTATATTCTGCAATTTCTTACCCGGGGGCTGGGCCGTGATCCGGATACCGCACTCCAGAATGTCCTCCTCGTCCATAAGGGCCAGATCCGCCGTACCGCCTTCGAAAAGATTGCTGAATACCTTGGTAAACATGGCCCTGATATCAGCAAATTGTTCAAGAAATCGGTCGCGCATGGCGGCGTTGAGCTCATCAATCACGGTCATAAGCTGTGCTTCTGCCCCCAGAATATCCTCGTGCTGTTTTTTGAGGAATTCGTAGCGCTCTCCTACTTCCTTGAATTCTTCGATGGCGTGAACATTGACCGGACCCAGATCAC
>CAMOVS010000132.1 GCA_946627575.1 uncultured Lachnospiraceae bacterium | reverse complement strand
ATCCGCGTCATGGCCCGCCCCGTCCAGCCAGGGACGTTTCCGGTCAATCATTTCATCAATCCGGGCAATATAATGCTCCAGACTCTTTACATTTTCCGTTCGCTCGATCCGGTTTTCTTCCGGGAAATAGTATTTGGATGCGGCTCCGGCCCCGCAGGATATGATGTCCTGCTTCTCCTCCATGATGAGAATGTTGTAAAGGCATTCCTTGCCGGGAAGGCAGTATCCAACATTCTCCAGGTTGCCGGGAATGTTCTTCTGCCGGTACATATAATAGGGAACCATCCCCATTTTCCCGGTATAATCATCCACCAGGGTCATCATCTGGTTGGTGCTCCCCCGGATCAGCCCCCGGTAACGGTCCATCTCTATGTTAAGATGGGCTGCCCGCTTGATCGCCAACGAATGAACGGTCAGGCTCTCCGGGCCCAGACGGAATATCCTATCCAGAGTCCCCCGGACTTCTTCAATCCCTTCGCCGGGCAGGCCGGTTATCATATCCATGTTGATATTGTCAAAGCCTTCCTCCCTGGCCAGGGCAAAGGCCTCCTCCGTCTGTTCCACGGTATGCCTTCTGCCGATCAGG
This sequence comes from uncultured Lachnospiraceae bacterium, assembly GCA_946627575.1. GTDB lineage: Bacteria > Bacillota > Clostridia > Lachnospirales > Lachnospiraceae > Anaerobutyricum. Next base: position 4,367 of record CAMOVS010000132.1, on the reverse strand, counting down.
TCCAGGGTCTTCTGATGCATGGTCTGCGGGTTGATGGAGATCCTGGTCACGGAAGCATCCTGAAGGATCTGCAGCTTTCGGCGGCTGACACTGTCGGGTCTCCCGGCCTCCACCGTGAATTCCCTGATCCCGGAAATGGGAAAGAGCTGGTGGATCTTATCCATGAGAAGGGCCAGTTCCTCTTCATGAAGGGCCGTCGGAGTCCCTCCTCCAATATAAATGGACGTGAGGGGGCGGTCCTTACAGGCCCGGGCTACATACTCAAGCTCCTTAAATAAGGCTTGAAGATAGCTTCCCATCCAGTCCCCAAAGCGGCTTACCGGGAAAGAGGTAAAGGAGCAGTAGAGGCATGTAGTAGGGCAGAAAGGAATTCCGATATAGAGGCTGTACTCCCCTGAATAATCATGGCTGTCAAGGATCTTTTTTTCACGGGCAGCTACAGACCGGCACAGTCCGGCCTTTTGTGAGTCCGCCAGATAGGTGGCACGAAAACGGTCTTCCAATGTCTGAGGGTCTTCCTCCTCTTCCATCCAGGCCATAAAGATTTTGGTGGGCCGGACTCCGGTCAGCATCCCCCAGGGCAGTTTTTTACCCGTGAAAGCGCTCAGAAGCCGGTAAAGGAAACGGCAGACTTCATTGCGGCAGGCGGCGTGGTCCCGGTAATCACAGACCAGCTGGTCACTGACTCTTTTCCCTGTCCGGATTTCCTTTATGAGCCTGTCTTCCTCTGTGAGCTGATCCCTTTCGGACACGAGCTCCAGGACCTCTCCAAGGATCCTGTCTTCTTCAAACATAAGTCTCATAAGAAGGGAGGGATTCCCTTCCCGGCCGTTTTCTTCTCCGGAGGATACAGAAGTCTTCTCTTCAAAGGGAGGAGAGCCCGCCTCTTCCGGAATCAGCCGGACTTCTCCTTCCGGAATCTCTACAATCTTCTCCCCCCGCAGGAATGCCAGAGCGATTGCCCTGACATCATAATCATACTCTTTGCTATTTTGTATCAGATAAATCATTATAGGTATTTTCCTATATCCGGCCCAGCCTGGTCTTCCACAAAGGGATTGGTTTTACGCTCATAACCAATGGTGGTTTCCGGTCCGTGGCCCGGGAATACATGGATTTCATCCGGCAGCGCCATGAGAATGTCATTTAGAGACCGAATCAAAGTCTGACCATCCCCCGTAGGAAAGTCGGACCGGCCTATGCTGCCGGCAAAGAGGGTGTCTCCCGAGAAGAGCCAGCCTTCTTCCTTGAAGAAAAAGCAGCAGCTTCCAATCGTATGCCCCGGGGTGTACAGGCACTGGCACTCGTGAGCGCTGGTCACTTCAAAAATCTGCTTGTCATTCATCATCATATTGGCATGGGTCGTATAGGGCGTGCCGAACATATCACTCAGATTGTACTGGGATACCATAAGCACTTCCTGCTCCGGCTTGGCCGCGTAGACCCTGAGCTTCCAGGCCCCGTAGTGGTCTCTCAGCCCCTGCAGACCGCCGATATGATCATGGTGGCCATGTGTAAGCAATACTCCGTCCAGGGTATATCCGCCTTCATCCAGATAGCGGATCAACTCCTCCGGACTTCCCGCCGGGTCAATGATGATGGCTTCCTTAATCTCATCATCCGTCAGTATGTAGGTATTGGTATCAATCGGCCCCAGTTGGGCAACCGCAATCTTTAATTCTCCCATAATGTCCTCCTCGAATAACCTGCCTTATTATATGACAAATCTTGTCGGATGCCCGATCTTATACCTCTCCTGCACCGCAATTGGGATAAGATCCGGCCCCTCCCATATATTCCTAACCGGCGGCTCTTTCCACAGCCACCACGCTTTCGATATTCTTTAGCTTGGATATAATATGGCCCAGCTGCTCCACGCTTCCCGTCTCAAAAGAGAGGCGGACAGTGGCCATATCCTGTTTATTCACCCGGGTCTGGAGAGACTTGATATCAAGTCCCAGCTCCATAAAGACTTTTGAGATATCCAAAAGGATTCCGGTCCGGTTCCTGGCATAAAGGGCCACTTCCGTCAGATAGAGTTCCCCCTGATCGTCCACAGCATCCGAATCCCAGGAGGCCTCGATCAGCCTGGCCCTCTCGATCTCCGGCATGTTGATGACATTCACACAGTCCTTGCGGTGAATGGATACGCCCCTTCCTCTTGTAACGAATCCGACGATCTCATCCCCCGGCACAGGGCTGCAGCACTTGGAGAAGCGTACGGACACATCATGAATACCCTTGACGGTAATGCCGGATTGGCTTCGGATCCGGTCGGACTTCTTTTCCCGTTCTTTCTCTTTGTCATGGATGGCCTTAAGGGCATCTTCATCGGTCAGAACCTTTTTATGGTCTTTTTCATATTCCTCAAGCAGCTTATTGACAACCTGTCCTTCTTTAAGACCCCCATGGCCGATGGCAGCCATGACGGAATCCCAGGTCTTGAGGCCGTATTTCTTCATACAGACCTTCTGGTATTCGGGCTTCATCAATTCAGACAGGTCAATTCCCTTGGCCTTACAGAAGCGGTCGACCAGGTCTTTGCCTCTGGCAATATTCTCCTCTTTAAACTGGCTCTTGAACCACTGATTGATCTTGGTCCTGGCCTGGGAACTCTTGACGATGGAAAGCCAGTCGCGGCTGGGGCCGGTGGAATTCTGGGATGTTATGATGGAAACCCGGTCTCCGGACTGCAGGGTATAATTGATGGGCACCTGCCTGCCGTTTACCTTGGCTCCCACCATCCGGTTTCCTACCGCCGTATGGATCAGGTAAGCAAAGTCGATGGGAGTGGAACCGGCGGGAAGGGCTTTGACATCCCCCTGGGGGGTAAAGCAATAAACCTTCTCGGCAAAGAGATCCAGGTCCGTCTTCAGAGCGGCCAGGAACTCCCGGTTATCTGACATATCCTGCTGCCATTCCAGAATCTGGCGCAGCCAGGACAGTTTTTCCTCTTCTTTGTTGATATTGCCCCCGCCCTCTTTGTATTTCCAATGAGCGGCGATACCATATTCTGCGATCCGGTGCATCTCATAGGTCCGGATCTGGATCTCAAAGGGCAGGCCGTGGGACCCGATCAGGGTCGTATGCAGGGACTGGTACATATTTTCCTTGGGCATGGCGATGTAGTCTTTGAAGCGCCCGGGAATAGGAGTATACATCTCATGGATGACGCCCAGGACGGCATAACAGTCCCGGACCGTCTCCACCTTGACCCGGATGGCAAAGATGTCATAGATCTGGTCCATGGTTTTATTCTGGTTCCGCATCTTCTTATAGATACTGAAGAGATGCTTAACCCTGCCGCTGATCTCCGCCTCAATCCCTGCTTCACGGATGTGTTCTCCCACATCCTCCCTGATGGACTGGATAAAACTCTCACGGTTTTCCTTCTTCTCTTCCAGCTGCCGGGTCAGGTCTTCATAGACTTCGGGCTCCAGATACTTGAGCGCCAGATCATCCAGCTCGGTCTTGATCTTGGAGATGCCCAACCGATGAGCTATGGGGGCATAGATGTCCATGGTTTCTCTGGACTTCTCTTTCTGTTTCTCCGGCTTCATATATTGGAGAGTTCTCATATTATGAAGTCGGTCTGCCAGCTTGATCAGGATGACACGGATGTCCTTGGCCATGGCCAGGAACATCTTTCGGAGATTCTCGGCCTGGATATCCATTTTATCCTGGGAATAATCCAACTGCCCCAGCTTGGTCACGCCATTTACAATCAGGGCTACTTCTTCGTTGAACTCTTCTTTGAGTTCTTCCAGGGTACAGACCGTGTCTTCCACCACGTCATGGAGCAGGCCGGCAATGATGGTCTCCTTGTCCAGCTCCAGCTCGGCCAGGGTGATGGCCACACAGAGGGGATGAATGATATATGGCTCTCCCGACTTGCGCAGTTGTCCCCGGTGGGCGTCATCGGCAAGGTGGTAGGCCTTCTCGACCAGGGACAGGTCTGTGGAAGGATGATATTCGTGAATTGCGTCGATCAGCTTTTGATAGAGCACAGCAGGCTCCGTGAAATCCGCCGGCTTACTGATCTCCCGTTCTGTTCTTTTTATTTTCTGTTGTTGTGCCTCCACAGATTATCACCCTCTTTTTCTCTTTGGTATATGGCATCTTCTGGTTGTTGAGCTGCTGCATAGTTCTTGGATCCCAGCTCAAAGATCCAATTCTATATAAACATTTTATGGTGTCTGCTGCGAAAAATCTTTACCGGTATTCGCTCTTTTTGGATTCACAGTAGGCACATCGATAAGTCCTTTTTTCCTCATCCGTCAGAACAAAGATCTGATCCAGACTATCCTCCACCGATGTGATGCAGCGGGGGTTCTTGCAGCGGATGATATTTACGATCTTTTTGGGCA
>CAMOVS010000131.1 GCA_946627575.1 uncultured Lachnospiraceae bacterium | reverse complement strand
AACTTCTCGTTCTTAGCTACGAAGTCTGTCTCGGCATTAACCTCAACAGCTACAGCATTCTTGCCATCCTCGGATACGATAACCTTAACGATACCTTCTGCTGCGATTCTGCCGGCCTTCTTCTCAGCAGTAGCAAGTCCTTTTTCTCTTAAGAACTCAATCGCTTTATCAAAATCACCGTCTGTAGCTGTAAGGGCCTTCTTACAGTCCATCATGCCGGCGCCTGTCATCTCTCTTAATTCTTTTACCTGTTTTGCTGTGATAGCCATGATTATTCCTCCTGAATAAATAGTCATAAATAGAAACCCGGCCTGTATGACGCAGGCCGGGATGATTGGTCAGGTGATGAGGTATTATGCCTCTTCTTCCTCTTCCTCGTCAGAAACTTCCGCGTCTACACCCTGGTTTCCTTCGATAACAGCGTCTGCCATCTTGCCGACAATAAGCTTAACGGCACGGATCGCGTCATCATTGCCCGGGATAACGTAATCAAGCTCTTCCGGATCACAGTTGGTATCGCAGATACCGATCAGCGGGATACCCAGTGTATGAGCTTCCTGAACGCAGATTCTCTCTTTTCTCGGATCGACAACAAAGATCATATCCGGAACGTCCTGCATCTCTTCGATACCGCCAAGGTTCTTCTGAAGCTTCTCCTGCTGTTTCTTTAACTTGATAACTTCCTTCTTGGGAAGAACTTCAAATGTTCCATCCTCTTCCATGGCCTTGATCTTCTTCAGCTGAGCAATACGGCTCTGGATGGTCTTAAAGTTGGTGATCATACCGCCGAGCCATCTCTGGTTGACGTAGAACATGCCGCAGCGCTCTGCTTCATTCTTAATAGAATCCTGAGCCTGCTTCTTGGTTCCGACAAAGAGGATCTTGCCGCCGTTGGCTACACAGTCTTTTACTGCATTGTAAGCGTCATCTACCATACCTACAGACTTCTGAAGGTCGATGATGTAGATGCCGTTACGCTCTGTGTAGATGTAGGGAGCCATCTTGGGGTTCCATCTTCTGGTCTGATGTCCAAAATGCACACCAGCTTCAAGCAGCTGCTTCATAGAAAGTACACTCATGTTTCTTCTCCTTTTCGTTTGATCTTCCGCCGCCCTCAACTCCCCTGAGCCACCCGGCTGTTCTCCTTTTACGGGAACTGCACCAGGCACTGGGCCGGGAATCCGGCAGCGTGTATGTTTTCGCACAACAAATGTTAATATACCACAAGTAAAGGGAGCCTGCAAGGATTTTATGGGCATAATTATAAAAAAGATTATAAAAAAACCACCGCCCCGATTCTATCATTTCGGAGCGATGATTCATAGCTTATTCAGATCTTAAACAACGATAAGATTCTTCTAGCTGATACGTATATCGTACCGGAACACTACATCTGACCTGTTGTTTCATCCATATTCTTCTTGCGAAGAGCTTCCAGCAGGGAACTGCTTCCGGAAGCGGCGGAGTCGCCGTAAGCTGCTGCCTTATACTTATTAATATACTCTCTGGAAATATCACTCTGAACCAGATCATTACCAAAACCGATTTCCTTTTTAGCTCTGGCAAAGTTCTTATCCCTCATGGCCTTGATCAGGGTATCCTGTCCACCGGAAAGCTCTCTCTCTTTATTGATCTCGTTGAACTTCTTGGAGATATTGCTGATGGCTCCGTAATTGCTGAACTCAACCTTACCATTCTCTTCAAGCATATTGATCATTCTAAGATTCTCAAGAATTGTACTCATTGTGCTCCCTCACCTTCTATAGATACATGATCTTGTGTATACGAATTCTACTGATACCATTATATTTCATCCGGATAAAACAGATTTATTCTTTATCGCATGATCTATGGAAATATATGATACAAGTTGCTTCTATCCACCTATGATTCTATTTTGATCTCGGATGTCGCATACTTGTATATAAGCAATCATTATCCGATTATTACCCTACTTCATCAGGATCATCCATATATAGGAAGAGATCAGGGGCATGGTCTGGGCTGCGACATTGCCCATGCCGTCCGCCAGATAATACTCGCCGTTGTCTCCCTTGTAGAGGTGGTATCCCTTGGATGTGCAGGCTTCCATAGATCCGGCAGGAAGGTGAAGGAAGCCCTCGTCAGCTTCTGTTGCGTTAATCCTGGTGACAGTTCCATCGATTTCCGTGTGAATTAAGGTCATATTTCTCCTCCCCAGTCTTCTTCTCTGAATCCTTTACAAACACAGCCGGACAGAGTTATTGCCTCCGTCCGGCTGAATGGTTACTCTTATTCTATTCTAAAATAACAGGGCAGAGGGGATATGAATATTTCCTCTCTTATCATTGGGGAAATCGGCACAGGCCGGGCTCACAAGAAAAATCCTTCCGTCACATAATCTCTGCGAAAATCACGCCATCCATTTTCCCAATCTCCTCCATCAGAGAGTCATCATCCTGCTCATCCGAAGGCTTGATGGATACGATAGCCGTATAGACTTTTCTTGGACCTGCCATAGCCCAGCACCCCTCCGGCTTGAATATCGAATCTGACTTATCTCTAAATGATCAGATCGGTGATCTGTATCATTCCTCGTAGACAATGACAGCGATAACCTCAACGGTCTCGTCTGTCTTATTGGCCAGGCTGTGGCCGGTTCCTGCCGGGCAGATAGCCACATCGCCGGCTGTCACCGTCCTGATCTCCCCATTGTCATTGTACTCTGCGGTACCCTGCAGGAAATAAAAGAGCTCACGGTCTCCTTCATGAACATGATAGCCGATACTGGCACCCGGCTCCAGGGTGATTCTGGAGTAAAGTCTTCCCATGTTATTGAGATCCGAGGGATCATTGATAAAGTTGGTAATCTTCGTAGTACCATCTCCGCCTTTAAAATGCTCTTTGTAGACAACCTTGGTATCCTTCGCTAATCTGATCATAGTATTTACCCCCTCCTGAATATAATTATACATTGGTTAATTATGAAATCATCATAATGAAAAACTGTTACTATTATTATATTCAAACAATAGCTTCATCGCAAGACATCCCGGGGCACATTTTAAGATTCATACTGTGAATCATTCTCCACTTAATTATTCCCCATCGAGATCTTCACGATTCTTTCAGCGCATTCCAGCAGCTGATCCCGGCTGAGGTCTCCTCTTGCCAGGGCCTGACCTATATCTTCCTGATCTTCCGGGCAGCCCGGCATGATCAGGTCGTTGCCGGCGGCTATGCAGCGCCAGGCTATGCTGCCTCCCTGGGGAGATGTGGTGGTCCAGTCAGTCATGATAAGTCCTTCAAATCCCCACTCCTGTCTGGCAGCTACCGTGCAGAGGTCGCAGCTGTTGGCAGTGTGAATGCCATTGACCAGGTTGTAAGAGGTCATGATGGCGTGGGGCTGAGCCTGCCTGACGGCGATCTCAAATCCTTTCAGATAGATCTCCCGCAGGGCACGCTCCGAGATAACAGCATCGTACCCCACCCGGTTGTCTTCCTGATTGTTACAGCAGACATGCTTGATGGTGGTTACTACACGGCCTTTTTCCTGGACACCAGCGGTAATGGCTGCTGCCATGAGGCCGGAAAGGAGAGGGTCTTCTGAAAAGTATTCGAAGTTCCTTCCGCAAAGAGGATTCCTGTGAATGTTCATGCCAGGAGCAAGCCAAAGGCGGATTCCGAACTCTTCCATCTCTCCGGCCACTGCTCTGCCCACATCTTTCAGCAGGGCCTTGTTCCATGTCTGAGCCAGTGTCACTCCTACAGGAAAAGCGGTGCAGTACTGATGCCAGATGTCATATTGATCTGGGTTCTCCACCGGATCCGCGAAGAATCCTCCTTCCAGTCCGTCCTTGATCCCCTGACCAGGTACCGTTCCATCTTCCTTATGAACCATATAATCCCGAACAAGACGGAGCCCTGCCGGCCCGTCCGCCATGATGGCAGGATCCAGACCAAGAAGGTCCCTGATCAGGCTGCTGGTCTCACCGGCAGATCCGGGAACCGATACACCGGATGCGCCTATGGCATTGTCCTGCCATTTGCTCATCTCTCCGGTCAGCAGAGCGATCAGATCCTGGTCGGATAAGGTTCTGAGCCTTTCTCTTATCTTAGCAAGGTCAGCATCATCATCTCTTCTGTCTTCAGAAGCATCATGGATATCATGTCCGACATACTGATCTATAGGTCCTGAGCCGGCAGACATGAGGGAAGCCTTAATAGAATCCGAATCCAGGAGGAGATGGGGAGCTTTCAGGCGGTCGGCCTCTCTTCTCCAGGAGGCAGAGAATGCCCTGGCCAGATCGTCAGGCCTCTTCCATTCCTCCAGTTCCTTTTGAAGCGGACAGATGTGCCGGGTTCTTTTAAGTATGAGCGTTTCCGGCACCTGGACAAGCCCCGCAACCTGCAGGTCATCCGAAGAAGGGCCAACAAAGATTCCGTATATTCCGTCTTCCAGCACCCAGGCTGCCGTTTTCTCATGGTAACCGGCCAGAACATCCGGATGGAAGGCTATCTTTAGTTACTGGCTTTCTCCCGGACTTAAAAAGTCCGTCTTGCCAAAGGCAGCCAGCCTCTTCCACTCCCTGCTGGTCTCTGTCTGGGGACAGGCGGCATAAACCTGCAGGGTTTCCCTGCCCCCTTTACTGCCCTTATTCTTTACCAGGCAGGTCACGGATATATGACCATCTTCCAGTGATAAGCCGCCGGGTTCGATGGCAAAGGACGTATAAGACAGGCCATGACCGAAGGCGTAACGGGGCTTTATACCAAAGCTGTCGAAATAACGGTAACCCACATAGATTCCTTCGATATAGGGTTCGGTGTCCGTATCCCCATCCATGTGACTAAAGACCTGGCTGCCGGGATAATCTTCATAATGAAAGGCCCAGGTATCAGTCAGTTTGCCGGAAGGGTTATAATAGCCGGAAAGGATCCGGGCCACAGCCCTGCCTCCTTCCATTCCGGCCTGGCCGATAAATAGAATACTCTCAATCTCAGGACAG
>CAMOVS010000130.1 GCA_946627575.1 uncultured Lachnospiraceae bacterium | reverse complement strand
ATAATTATCTATAGAAAAAACCGGGACGGTTCGGCTGAGGCCGTAAGCGGCCTGGACCATGCTAAGATATACAGGCGGACCTATTTGAGCCAGGATGAACTGGAGATTGCGAGACCCTGCCTTGAAGAGGGCCGGGTTTGGCGCAATACTCATTTTGAACACCATCTTCCTTTCTTTTGCTTTGATCTGCCGGTATCAGAACGGGATCCGGCGGATGAGACAGGGCTTGGCTATCTGATTGTCATATGGGACGCCTTGCCTGAACAGATGAATGATTATTACAGCAATCGTTTTGAGATGCTCAGCCGCCTGGTCGGCCGGGCTGTGGACCGTGCATACCTGGTTCAGTCTTCTGGCCGGGTTTGATCCCTTGCTGCCTTATACACTAGTATTCTGCTTTGCGGTTCACATCTGAGGTGAATAGCTATGATCCTGATCCTGATTTTTATTCATATATTGTGCATGGCAGCCTTCTACCTCCTTTTAAGGAACCGGGGATCGCTGTCATTTTCCAGGATGCTTGTGGCCATTCTCGTCCCGGTCTTCGGACCTTCCTGCCTTCTTAGTGAGCTTATACTTAAAAATAAAGTTCCCCAAGGCGGTGAGATGCTGGCTATCAATGAAAATACAGCGGATGATGCCGTATACCGCAGCATACATGTCCGCCCGGATAAGGATGCAGACGCAATTGTCCCTCTGGAGGAATCTTTGCTGATCAATCCTCCTGCCAAACGTCGGAAACTGCTTCTCAATGTGCTCAATCTGAATCCATCGGACTATGTGGATGGACTCCGCAAAGCCGGAGTCAATGACGATACCGAAGTCGTTCATTATGCGGTTACGGCCCTGGTAGAGCTTAGGAAAGAATACAATGACCGGCTCTTCCAGATGGAAGAAGAGATGAAGGAGTCGGAAGACCTTGAATCCTTGAGAAGATATGCGGCTTTTGATGAGGAATACCTGCGAACCGGACTCCCTGAGAACGGGGAAAGGATAGAGAGGCTGAACCATTATAATCAGCTTTTGGCCCGCCTTTTGGAAGAGGATTCTTCCATCATGGACAGGACCTCCCTCTACCGGAAAAGAGCAGCATGTTATATGGCTGTCAGGGATTACGGCAAGGCTCGTCATCTTCTGGACCGTCTGATCATCAAAGAGCCTGAAAATGAAGAAAACTACCTTCTTATGCTGCGCTGCCTGAGTGCTATGAAAGACAGGGCAGGAATTGATGAGGTCCTGGCCACCATATCTGCCACTCATGTCTTTTTGACCGAGGAGGGCAAAGAGGCCATATCCTTCTGGTCTTGCTCAGAAGCGGAGACAGCCTGAGTACTGATGGATGGCAGGGCTTAGAATGGTAACATAAAAGGAGCGTCTCATGCATAAAAGAAACACCTACATTCACAATATGTTTGTCATATGGCTGGTATTTCTGCTGCTTTTGGTGGTTGTCCTCTTTGTAGGCCGCAATATCGTCTATTCCAACAAGGGCAAATCATTGCAGATCCTCAAGGAGGAGGCTTTTGAGACGGGCCGGGTTCCCAAAGACCAGGCGAAGACCCTGGTGATCTATCATGACGACCGGGACAGCAGGAGAGGAGCCAGGGAGATTCTGGCGACCTTGAGGCAGATGAAGGTCGTCTACGATAAAGTGAAGACGGATGAGTTGGATCCTCTTATCTATGACCGATACAGCAGGATTGTTATTGCGGTTACGGACCATGAATGGATTGATCCTTTCCTGGCAGGCCTGGATGCCTGGGTCAGTGGGGGAGGAAGTCTCATGTTTGCCTTTCCTCCTTCCACCGGAGGGGAGGAGGCCCTTCTGAACCTGATGGGCATTGAAGACCTGGGCGATAAGGAATGGGCTCTTGTGCGGGGCTTTACCTGCATGGGGGATTTCATGCCGGGAGGCAGCCGCAGGCTCTCCATCAGCACTCCTTATGAATCCTCTCTGAATGTTCGTCTATCTGCTTCATGTACGACCTATATGGTATCTACGGGAAAGAATGAAGTGCCCCTGGTCTGGCGCCAGCCCTATGGAGAGGGAGAAGTGATCGTGGATAATTTGGGCTTCATGGAGAAGGCTTACCGGGGTTTCCATGCCGCTGCCTATACTCTCATGGGGACATACACCATATGGCCGGTGATCAATGGATCCACCTTCTTTATCGATGACTTTCCATCACCCATTCCTCCTGGTGACAGCTACCAGATCAAGCAGGACTACGGTATGGATATCAAGGACTTCTACACCCAGGTCTGGTGGAGAGATATCAGCAATCTTGCCAAGAAATACAATATCCCCTACACCGGTCTTGTTATTGAAGTCTATTCTGACCAGACTTCCGGTGCCTTGCCCAGACAAACCGATGTAACCCGCTTTGAATATTTTGGCAATATGCTTCTGGATATGGGAGGAGAGCTGGGCTATCACGGATACAATCATATGCCTCTGGTTCTTGAGAACTTTGATTATCTGGGCAAATATGACTCCTACCGTCAGTGGATCAGCATTGATGAGATCCGCGATTCCATGAAGGAATTGACGGAATTTTGTCATGCTCTTTTCCCTGACCAGACCTTTAAAGTCTATGTACCTCCTTCCAATATCATTTCTGACGAAGGAAGAGAAGTTCTGGCCAATGATTTTCCTGAGATTCAGTGTATTGCCAGTCTCTATCTGCCGGACCAAAATGACGTCTCCTACGCAACGGAATTTGAGGTTACGGAAGACGGCATCATACAGACGCCCCGTATCGTTTCCGGCTATGTCCTGGATGATTATATGAGAGCGGCGGCAATGTCAGAACTCTATCTCCATTGTGTCAACACGCATTTCCAGCATCCCGATGACGTCCTGGATGTGGATCGGGGGACCAACCTTGGATGGCAGGAGCTTTACTCAAGACTTGAAAATTATGTGGACTGGCTATATGCCGCCCTGCCTCAGATTCGGTCTATGACCGGGAGCGAGCTGGCCGGAGCTGTTCAGCGATACAGTGAAGTTCAGGTTCATCGTCAAAAAAAGGGGGATACCATCACCCTGGAACTGGGGAATTTCGTAGATGAAGCATGGTTTTATCTCAAGCTTAATGAAGGGAAGCCGGAGACCGTGGAAGGAGGCTCCCTGACCCGGGCTGCCGATGGCCTTTACCTGGTACAGGCTGAATCCCCCCGGCTGAAGATCCATCTTGGAGATTAAGGTGGAAAGTTCATGCGGCTCATGCCCCTTTTCCGGCATGTCGCTATATGCAGAAGCCGCATAGCACTTAATCATGAAATGAACGGGTATACAATATGCGTATCTGTGTAATACTGGAGGGCTGCTATCCCTATGTGACCGGCGGGGTATCCACCTGGATGCATCAATATATCCAGGCTATGCCGGAGCATGAATTCGTCATTTTAGCCATAGGGACGGACCCTTCCATCAAAGGAAAATATAAATACAAACTGCCGGACAATGTGGTGGAGATTCGGGAGATCTTTCTAACCGGGGTCAAGAGTGCCAGACGGAAACGTTTTCCCCGCCTTAATGACCAGGAGAAGGCATCCCTTTCCGAACTGATCCGCTGCGGAAGCCCGGAATGGGAGACCTTATTTGAAATGATGCAGCATAAGGGGATAAAACCGGATGATATCCTTTCCAGCAAGCAGTTTCAGAAGACCCTGACGGAGGTTTGCGATGCCCACTTCCGTTATGCTGCTTTTGCCGATATGTTCCATACGGTCCGGTCCATGCTCATGCCCCTTTTTTATATTATGCAGGCGGATATCCCCCCTGCCGATATCTATCATACCATCACCACGGGCTATGCGGGGATTCTGGCCAGACTGGGCTCCTACCTCTATCATGTCCCCTATATGATTACGGAGCATGGCATGTACACCAGAGAGAGGGAGGAAGAGATTCTTAGGGCCAACTGGGTTGTACCTGATTGCCGCAGCCTCTTAATCCGTTTCTTTTATATGCTTTCTGAAGCAGCTTATTCCAGAGCCGGCCTGGTGACTTCTCTCTTTGAGCGGGCCAGAAAAACCCAGATCGAACTGGGCTGTCCGGCCTCCCTTTGCCGTGTGATACCCAATGGGATCCACTACGAGCAATTTGCCTCCATCCCTTTGAGGGAAGAGGATGACATGGTTCATATTGCGGCGGTATTGCGTATTGCCCCCATCAAGGATGTGATGACCATGCTGTATGCCTTCTCAGAATTAAAGACCCGGTTTCCGGCTGCCAGACTCTATATTGCCGGTCCGGAGGAAGATCCGGAATACGCCGAGGAGTGCTATGAGCTCGTACGGCGTCTGCAGATCGAGGATGTAGTATTTATGGGAACCATCAAGGTGACCGATTATATGCAGGATTTTGACTTCACGGTTTTATCCAGTATTTCTGAAGGACAGCCCCTGTCAGTTCTGGAGTCCTTTGCGGCCGGACGCCCCTGTGTTACAACGGATGTGGGCTGCTGCAAGGAGCTGATCTACGGGACAGACCAGGACAGACTCGGAACGGCGGGGATCTGCGTCCCGCCCATGCAGACCCATGCTCTCAGCCTGGCCATGGAGAAGCTTTGCACCGACAGACAAGGCCGGATGGCTATGGGCCAGGCCGCCAAAGAGAGGGCCAGACTTTACTATCAGCACGATGATATGATCCGGCATTATCAGGATGCCTACGATGAGGTATTTGACCGATGGCAGGAATAGGATTTCAGCTCAATAAACTCTTTCAGAAGAAGGGGATTCTGAATCTATGCAGGGCTTATGTCTATGCCGGCATCGTCAGTGTCGGCCCCATGATTCTCTATGTCCTGATGCTGCTTGGGATGACCCTGGTATCATTGATTGCCGGCATGGACCGGCCTTCCAGAGAAGTCATGAACTGCATGATGACCTACAGCCTTCTGGTATCTCTCTTTTCCACCAGCTGGCATAACATGGTTGTCACCCGCTTTATCGCTGACCGCCTCTATGAAGAACGCTACCGGGAGATTATGCCCTCTCTTCACG
>CAMOVS010000129.1 GCA_946627575.1 uncultured Lachnospiraceae bacterium | reverse complement strand
AATTAAGAAGTATGTTCATTTTGAGGATCTCATCATTGGCAAGAGGTGCCTCTACGTTCATAAGAACATTCTTTACTGTCTCATTTCCCACGACAATGACGATCAAAAGCCGATCGGAATCCACCATAGAAAGCTGGATAAACTTGAGCTTGGAAGCCCCGATCTGGGGGGTTGTCACCAAAGTCGCGTAATTGGTATTGGCCGCCAGGGAATCCGCCACATTCTTAAGAACCACTTCCATCCGGTCCATCTTGCGAAGGAGTTCCTGGTGGGCTCTTTCCCTTTCTTCATCCCTTTCTTTTAACTCATCCGTTTCTTCCATAAGAAGATTGACGTAATAGCGGTAGCCAAGATCCGAAGGTATTCTGCCGGCTGAAGTATGAGGCTGTATGATGTATCCCATCTCTTCAAGGTCGGCCATCTCATTACGAATGGTCGCTGAACTCAGCTTCAGATCAGCCACCTTGGAAATGGTCCGGCTGCCTACCGGATCACCGGTTTCAAGATATGTTGATATAATGGCTTTTAATATCCTGGTTTTTCGCTCATCTAACTCCATAGGCACCTCCTTCCGATCATTTTATTAGCACTCAGATTGACCGAGTGCTAACATCTACAGTGATAAAGTATCACTAACCTTTTCTGTTGTCAAGAGATAGTTTTAAAAATATTTTCCATCCAATGAAAGAAGATTCTTAAAGAGGAAGCTCAAAGCATAAAGTCTGTAAATATGTAATCGCTGACATCAATTCCGGCTTCTGTAAGACAGACCTGATCTCCCCTTCTTTCCATCAGGCCCAGCTCCTCATATTTTTTTAGAACACTTCCGTAGACTTCCTCCATGGAAGCAGAGAAAGACCGGTCGAATTGCTTTATGGAGACCCCTTCCATCCGTCGCAGGCCCAGGAACATGTACTCTTCCATATAGTCCTTCTCCTCTATTCTCTCATAGCAATCTCTCTTCTCAAAAGGGATAAAGGGGTCTTGCAGATAGCGATCCAGGTCTCTTGTATTGGAGAATCTGGATGGGAAAATGCTTTTTTCTTCTTTCCAGTATGATGAAGCCCCCAGACCCAGACCAATATAGGGAGTGCCCGACCAGTAGCCCAGATTGTGCCGGCATTCTTTACCCATCAGGGAATAATTGGATATCTCATAGCGGTGGTAGCCGTATTCTCCCAGGATCTCTTTGGTTCTTCGGTACATTGACCGGTCGGTCTCCTCGTCAGGAAGATCGGACAGGGTTGCCGGATCGTCATAAAAAGGAGTTCCTTGCTCCAGAATCAGGCTGTAGGAGGAGATATGTTCCGGCTTCAGGGCAAGAACCTTTCGAAGACCTTCCTCATAGTTCTCCTCCGATTGTCCCGGCAGGCCGCTCATCATATCAATATTGATATTATCAAAGCCTGCCTTCCTGGCCTGATCATAATTATCCAGGAAGTCTCTCCAGGTATGGATTCTGCCTAATCTGGTGAGAAGGCCGTCATCCGGCGACTGTAGGCCTATGCTTAGCCGGTTGACGCCTGCCGCCCTGTATTCATCCAGTTTTTCTCGGGTCAGCGTGCCCGGATTCGCCTCCATGCTGATCTCTGCCCCCTTTTCCAGAGCAAATTGACTGCCAACCTTATCAAGAAGCCCGGCTATGGCTCCGGGTGGGAGAATGGATGGAGTTCCGCCTCCGATAAAAACCGTGCTGACCGGGGTCATCATGCCTATGTGTTCCGCAGTCTTTCGGACTTCCTGGCAGAGGGCGTCCATATAGCAAAAAAAAGCAGCCCCCTCCCTTATGGGAAAAGAGAGAAAGTCGCAATAATTACATTTCCTTATGCAGAATGGTATGTGGATATATAGTTCGATGGACATGATCTTTTCCTCACTAATCTCTATAAAAAGTTGAGGTCCGGACGTCGACGGCATCCGGACCCATCATTATAATCATTTCGGCCTGTATTTATCCGTGAAAGTCATACCAGGAAAAGCGGTTTTAGGCTTATGCTCATCCCCTGTTTTTCCGGCCCTGAGATCTTCCACCGTCAGGATCTCATGATAGGCATATCCCCGGTCGTATCCCGGCATATGATCGACCTCAAAACAGTCAAGAATATTGATAGAAGAAAGTAATTTTGCTGTTTCGGGGCTGTCATCCAGAGGAAATCCCGCCCTGTATTCTTCCTTGAGATAATTGGGAAAAAGGGTCCTGTAAAAAGACAGGAGAAAACGCTTGCTGCGCAGGTCCGTCAGTTCCGCATGGGACCGGTCATCATTAATATAGAAATAATAGAGGCTGCCATAGGGGACATATCGTTCCTCCGCTATAAGCTCCGTAAATTCCGGAGTTTCCGGCAGTTGAAGGGGGACCAGTCTGAAGCGGGCGTCCCCCCGCCGGGTCTCCCTGGAATCAGGCATTTTAACCGGATCCAGTTCGTAATAGAGATTCTTTAATAAAGTAAAAGCCAGCATACTCTGCCTCCTCCCTTCTCATCCAGTCTCATGATGAGTTTATAATTGTTTTTGTTCAGAACTGAATTAGAGAACTGTTCCCCTCAGCTTAATCTTCATTCAATTTGAGGACACTCATAAATGCTTTCTGGGGTACCTCTACGCTGCCTACCTGCCGCATTCGCTTCTTTCCTTCTTTTTGTTTCTCAAGCAGCTTCTTCTTGCGGGTTATGTCGCCGCCGTAACATTTGGCCAGGACATCTTTGCGGACGGCCTTGACGGTTTCTCTGGCGATGATCTTGCTCCCGATAGCTGCCTGGATGGGGATCTCGAACAGGTGCCTTGGGATCTCTTCCTTGAGGGTCTCACAGATCTTCCGTCCCCGCTCGTAGGCAGTGGAGGAATGGACGATGAAGGAAAGGGCGTCGACGGATTCTCTATTAATAAGAATATCCAGCTTAACAAGGTCGGATCGCTGGTAGCCTTTCAGATCATAGTCGAAGGAAGCATAACCCCTGGATCTGGACTTTAAGGCGTCAAAGAAATCATAGATGATCTCATTGAGGGGCAGTTCATATTTTAGCAGAGCCCTGGTTTCTTCCATATATTCCATGGAAATGTAGACACCCCGACGCTCCTGACAAAGAGTCATAATGGGTCCTACATAGTCTTTGGTTACCATGATCTCGGCGGATACGATAGGTTCTTCCATGTACTCGATGGTGGATGGGTCGGGCAGATTGGTGGGATTGGTCAGGTCAAAGACCGTCCCATCTGTCTGGTGAACCTTGTAAATAACACTGGGGGCTGTAGTTACCAGGTCCAGATCGTACTCTCTCTCCAGTCTTTCCTGGATGATCTCCAGATGGAGAAGGCCCAGGAAGCCGCATCGGAATCCGAAGCCCAGGGCTACGGAAGTCTCCGGTTCATATTGAAGGGCTGCGTCATTAAGCTGAAGCTTCTCCAGGGCATCCCTGAGGTCAGGATACTTGGCGCCATCTGCAGGGTAAATGCCTGTATAAACCATAGGCAGGACCTTTTTATATCCGGGCAGAGGCTGATCACAGGGATTGTCTGCATCGGTTACCGTATCACCCACCCGGGTGTCCTTCACATTCTTCAGGCTGGCGGTAATGTATCCTACCATGCCGGCGGACAGCTCGTCGCAAGGGATAAACTGACCGGCTCCAAAGATACCCACCTCCACAACTTCAGCCTTGGCACCGGTCGCCATCATCAGCATGTTGGTACCTCTGGAGATACGGCCTTCCATAATCCGGGCAAAGACAATAACGCCTTTATAGGAGTCGTAGAGGCTGTCAAAGATCAGAGCCTGAAGAGGATGGTCAGGGCTTCCGCCCGGTGCCGGGATCTTCTCCACAATCTGCTCCAGCACCTCTTCAATGTTGATACCGTTTTTCGCGGAAATCCTGGGTGCATCCTCCGCCTCGATTCCGATCACGTCCTCGATCTCTGCCGCTACCCGGTCCGGTTCGGCGCTGGGCAGGTCGATCTTGTTGATCACAGGCATAATCTCCAGATCATGATCCAGAGCCAGGTAGACATTGGCCAGAGTCTGGGCCTCGATTCCCTGGGCGGCATCTACTACCAGGATGGCCCCCTCGCAGGCAGCAAGACTGCGGCTGACCTCATAATTGAAGTCGACATGTCCGGGAGTGTCTATCAAATTAAAGGTATACTCCTGACCGTCATTTGCCTTATAGATAATACGAACTGCCTGGGACTTGATGGTGATGCCCCTCTCCCTCTCCAGATCCATATTATCGAGAACCTGATCCTGCATCTCTCTTTCCGTGAGGAGACCGGTCTTTTCGATAATACGGTCCGCCAGGGTGGACTTGCCGTGGTCAATATGAGCTATGATACAGAAATTTCTGATTTTGCTTTGGTCTGTCTGGGACAAATCAATTTCCTCCGTTTTTATATAAATGATGTAAAATAAATGACGTAAAAATCAAAAGATGTTGCAGATCGCCCTGCTGCAAGGACCGTTCCCGAGTTTCCGCTATTGGTCCAATCGCTTTTTGCGTGATCACCCGGACCACCTGCCCCAGGAAGCATACAACATGATTCATTATAACATGAGAGATCCCCATATGGTTATTCTTTGAATCAATTTTATTTAAATGAACAACAATACCCCGGAAGGCAGCCGCTCCTTCCGGGGTATGAATGGTTCTTTATCTGATCGATTACGCAATCTTGTTGACAGCCTTGGTCAGGCGGCCAACTTTTCTGGAAGCGGTATTCTTATGGAATACGCCTTTGGAAGCTGCCCTGCTGATCTCGGAAATCGCATTCTTCAATGCTGCAGCAGCTGCTTCTTTATCGCTGGCAGCGATGGCAGCATCAACCTTCTTGATGGCTGTCTTCACGCGGGACTTGATCATCTTGTTACGTAAAGTCTTTCTTTCGATGACTCTGATTCTTTTCTTAGCAGATTTGATATTGGCCAATCTGTACACCTCCAGATCAATGATGAATGGGATTCCGAAGAATCCGCATATAGGTATTCTAAATATTATTCATGATCTTTTCATTATTTCGGAGACACGTACAATCTAATGAAAACATCTTCTCTATTTTATG
>CAMOVS010000128.1 GCA_946627575.1 uncultured Lachnospiraceae bacterium | reverse complement strand
CGGGAAGAGTGGAAGGGCGTGCCCATCGACCGCACCGGCAAGGTAAGGCTCCGTGACGGACGTACCGGCGAAGAGTTTGACTCTCCCGTAGCGATCGGGTTCATGCATTATCTTAAGCTCCACCACCTGGTAGATGACAAGATTCATGCCCGTTCTACCGGTCCCTACTCCCTGGTTACCCAGCAGCCCCTTGGCGGCAAGGCCCAGTTCGGCGGTCAGAGATTCGGTGAGATGGAGGTATGGGCTCTTGAGGCATACGGTGCTTCCTACACCCTTCAGGAGATCCTGACTGTCAAGTCCGATGACGTCGTGGGACGTGTTAAGACTTACGAAGCCATCAGCAAGGGAAATAATATTCCCGAGCCGGGTATCCCCGAGTCCTTCAAGGTGCTTCTGAAAGAATTCCAGTCCCTGGCTCTCGATGTCCGCGTTCTCAAAGAGGACATGACGGAGATGGAGATGAAGGAAGAAGGATCCGAGACTGTCAATCAGGAGGTCTATGACATGGTTCAGGAATCCCCCTCAGACAGCGACCAGTATTCGGACGGGGAATTTGAACAGTACGGATATAGAGAAGGAGATTTTGAGGAAGGGGAAATAGACCCTCCGGATGGATTATAGAATCATAGAAAGATATAGGCTTAGATTACAAAGGAGCCGGGTTTCTCCCGTCATGGCAGAGCCATACGGCTGAGAAACCGGGCATCCGAACGGTTTGTTAATAAATAGGAGGCTTAAATTACAAAGGAGGAGTTTATGCCTGCAATGAATAATCAACCTGCGGAAACATCTGTGAATTTCGATGCCATAAAGATAGGTCTCGCTTCTCCGGAGTTGATTCGTAAGTGGTCTCACGGTGAGGTGACCAAACCTGAGACGATCAACTACCGGACCCTGAAGCCGGAAAAGGATGGTCTGTTTTGTGAGCGGATTTTTGGGCCCAGCAAAGACTGGGAGTGCCATTGCGGTAAATATAAAAAAGAACGTTATAAAGGCGTTGTCTGTGATAAATGCGGTGTGGAGATTACCAAAGCCAGTGTAAGAAGAGAGCGTATGGGCCACATCGAGCTGTCTGCTCCGGTATCCCATATCTGGTATTTCAAGGGAATTCCCAGCCGCATGGGTCTGATTCTTGATATGTCGCCCAAGGACCTGGAAAAGATACTTTACTTTGCTTCCTATGTGGTTCTGGACCAGGGTAATACCAATATCGAAGAAAAGACCGTGATCTCCGATGCAGAGTACCGTCGCATCATGGACGAGTACCGGACTGCAGGAGATGATATCGGATCCTTCCGCGTAGGTATGGGTGCCGAAGCGGTAAAAGAACTGCTTATGCGCATTGATCTTGAGAAGGAATCCAAGGAACTCAGAGATAGTCTGGAAGGGGCCAGCGGCCAGAAAAAAGCGAGAAATATCAAGAGACTGGAAGTTGTAGAAGCCTTCCGTCAGTCCGGCAACCGGCCGGAGTGGATGATCCTGGATGCCATTCCCGTTATACCTCCGGACATTCGTCCTATGGTTCAGCTGGATGGCGGCCGCTTTGCCACATCGGACCTCAATGATCTTTATAGAAGAATTATCAATAGAAATAACCGTCTTAAAAAACTTTTGGATATGAAAGCTCCTGACCTGATCGTCCGCAACGAGAAGCGTATGATGCAGGAGGCTGTGGATGCCCTGATCGACAACGGACGTCGGGGTAATGCCGTTACCACCCAGGGCAACAGAAAGCTGAAATCCTTGTCCCACATGCTGAGGGGTAAACAGGGACGGTTCCGTCAGAACCTGCTGGGTAAGCGTGTAGACTATTCCGGCCGTTCTGTTATCGTAGTCGGTCCCGAGCTCAAGATCTACCAGTGCGGTCTCCCCAAGGAGATGGCCATCGAGCTTTTCAAGCCCTTTGTTATGAAGGAGCTTGTGGCTGACCAGAAGGCAGGCAACATCAAGTCTGCTAAGAAAAAAATCGAGAAAATGGACCCTGAAGTATGGGATGTACTGGAGAGAGTTATCAAGGAACATCCGGTTATGCTTAACCGTGCTCCTACCCTTCACAGACTGGGAATCCAGGCTTTCGAGCCGATCCTGGTAGAAGGTAAAGCTATCAAGCTGCATCCATTGGTATGTACAGCCTTTAACGCTGACTTCGACGGTGACCAGATGGCGGTTCATCTGCCGCTGTCCCAGGAAGCCCAGGCTGAGTGCCGCTTCCTCCTTCTGTCCCCCAACAACCTTCTGAAACCTTCCGACGGCGCGCCGGTTGCCGTTCCTTCCCAGGATATGGTGCTTGGTATCTATTACCTGACCATGGAGAAAGACGGCGAGAAGGGTGAAGGGAAGATCTTCAAGTCGGAGAATGAGGTTTTCCTCGCTTATGAGAATCATATCATTACTCTCCATAGTAAGATCAAGGTGCGCAGAAGAGGAGTGCTTCCTGATGGAACGGAGATTCGACGGACTATCGACTGTACAGCAGGACGTCTGCTCTTTAACGAGATCATTCCTCAGAACCTTGGTATCGTAGACCGAAGCGATCCGGAGAACTTCCTCAAGGTGGAAGTCGACTATCAGTGCGGCAAGAAGCAGCTGAAGGATATCCTGGACCGCTGCATTAGTACCGAGGGAACAACAAAGACTGCCGAAGTCCTTGATGACATCAAGGCGATCGGATACAAATATTCCACCATCGGCGCTCTTTCCGTATCGATTTCCGATATGAACGTACCCGAAAAGAAGGCGAGCATTCTGGCAGATGCTCAGGATAAAGTGGAGCAGATCACCAGACTGCACCGCCGTGGATATATGACCGATGAGGAGCGGCACAGAAGCGTCGTGGAAGTATGGCAGAATGCCGATACTACCCTGGCAGGCCAGCTTAAGGTCAACAGAGATCCCTACAACAATATCAACATGATGGCCGATTCCGGCGCCCGTGGTTCTGATCAGCAGATCAAGCAGCTTGTCTGTATGCGTGGTCTGATGGCCGATACCCAGGGACGGACCATCGAGCTGCCTATCAAGTCTAATTTCCGTGAAGGTCTGGACGTTCTGGAATACTTTATTTCCGCCCACGGCGCCCGTAAAGGTCTGTCTGATACGGCCCTGCGTACCGCCGACTCCGGTTATCTGACCCGTCGTCTGGTTGATGTATCTCAGGAGCTGATCATTCGTGAGATGGATTGCTGTGAAGGCAAGAGTGAGATTCCGGGCATGTATGTCAGCGCTATCCTGGATACGGATATCAGTGGCAACAGCTCCGGAAAGAACGCGATCGAAGATCTCAAGGACAGAATCTCCGGCCGTTATGCGGCAGAAGATTATTCTGATGAAGAAGGCAACCTGATCGTAAAGGCCAACCATATGATCACGCCTAAGAGAGCCAATGCCCTGATTGCAGCAGGATACGAAAGAGTTAAGATCCGTAACATGCTTTCCTGCAAGTCCAAGAACGGCGCCTGTGCTAAGTGTTATGGTGCCAACCTGGCTACCAACAAGCCGGTTCAGGTGGGCGAGGCCGTAGGAATCATTGCCGCTCAGTCCATCGGAGAGCCGGGTACCCAGCTTACCATGCGTACCTTCCATACCGGCGGTGTTGCAGGTAACGATATCACACAGGGTCTTCCCCGTGTCGAGGAGCTTTTCGAAGCCCGTAAACCTAAGGGTCTGGCCATCATTACCGAGATCGCCGGCAGACCGGAGATCCGCGAGACCAATGAGAAGCGGGAGATCATCGTGGTGAACGATGAGACCGGTGAATCCAAGACCTACCTGATTCCCTACGGATCCAGGTTCAGTCATAAAATCAACAATAACGAATACCTTGAGGCCGGTGACCAGCTCACTGAAGGTTCCGTCAATCCTCATGATATCCTTAAGATTAAAGGCGTGGAAGCCGTTCAGGATTACATGATGAGAGAGGTTCAGCGAGTATACCGTCTGCAGGGTGTTGATATCAACGACAAGCATATCGAGATCATTGTTCGACAGATGCTCAAGAAGGTGAAGATCGAAGAGGCGGGAGATACCGATTATCTGCCCGGAACACTGGTCGACATCCTTGACTTCGAAGAGAAGAATGAAGAGCTTGTGGAGAGAGGACTGGAGCCGGCAACGGCAGAGCAGACCCTTCTGGGGATTACCAAGGCTTCTCTGGCTACCAACTCCTTCCTGGCAGCGGCATCCTTCCAGGAGACCACCAAGGTTCTGACCGACGCAGCCATCAAGGGTAAGGTTGACCCCCTGATCGGACTGAAGGAGAATGTGCTTCTCGGCAAGCTGATTCCAGCCGGAACCGGCTTGAAGCGCTATCGGAATCTGCACCTGGAAAGACCCAAAGCCGAGCAGGTTGAGGATAGTCAGGACGCTTATGATTACGGTGCTATCACCGAGTTTGTGGAAGATGAGATCCTGCACAGTCCCACAATGGGTGAATAAGGGATATCAAAATCCAGGAATCAAGTCATAATCGGATACAATTAGTAAAGACTAATTATCGCTGCAGGGCCGGTTTAAGCCGGCTCTGCAGATTAATTTCTTGACAAGGATAGACAAAGCAGATATAATAACTGAATGTGTGTGGACTCGTATGCAACCAGACCAGTCCCACATGATAAAACAGAGACTATGCATGGAGGTGAATTTCGAAAATGCCAACTTTTAACCAGTTAGTACGTAAGGGAAGACAGTCAGCAACGAAGAAATCCACAGCACCGGCTCTCCAGAGGGGATTTAACTCCCTGAAGAAGAAAGCGACAGATACAAGCTCTCCCCAGAAGAGAGGTGTCTGCACAGCTGTGAAGACTGCGACACCGAAGAAGCCGAACTCCGCTCTTCGTAAGATCGCCAGAGTACGTCTCTCCAACGGAATCGAAGTAACCAGCTATATTCCCGGAGAAGGCCATAACCTTCAGGAGCACAGCGTTGTCCTGATCCGCGGCGGCAGAGTAAAAGACCTGCCCGGTACCAGATATCACATCGTTAGAGGTACTTTGGATACAGCCGGCGTTGCCAACAGAAGACAGGCCCGTTCCAAGTATGGTGCCAAGAGACCGAAGAAATAATAAGATCATTTGAAGACAGATTGCCGGAAAGCATTTTCT
>CAMOVS010000127.1 GCA_946627575.1 uncultured Lachnospiraceae bacterium | reverse complement strand
CGGCCATCGAGAGCGCTCATGCTCTGGCTTACATCTTGAAGATCGCCCCCGACCTTGATCGGGACGAGATCGTCGTCCTCAACCTTTCCGGTCGGGGAGATAAGGATGTACATACCATCGCGGATTATTTTAAAGACAGGGGGTATAAATAGATGGGTTACAGGAATCGAATCGAAGCAAAACTGGACAAGTGCCGGGAGGAAGGCAGGAAGGCTTTTATCATCTATCAGACAGCCGGCCTTCCGGATATGGAAGGGACCAAAGACCTGATCCGGATCCATGAAGAGGCGGGTACAGACATCCTGGAGCTTGGGATTCCCTTCTCCGACCCCACGGCAGACGGTCCGGTTATTCAGGATGCATCTTACCGGTCCATCCTTAAGGGGACCAATCTTCGCAAGATCTTTGATGCGGTGGAGGATGTAAGAAAAGACTGTGATCTTCCGATCGTCTTTATGATGTATTATAATACCATCCTCTACTACGGTGTGGAGGCCTTCGTGGAAAAATGTGCATCCGTCGGCGTGGATGGGCTGATTGTCCCCGACCTGCCCAAGGAAGAACAGTTTGAACTCCAGGAGGCTGTAGACAAAAACGAAAGGGCTCCTTTGATTATTCAGCTGGTATCCCCGGTGTCGGCGGACCGGATCCCTTATATCCTGAAAGGGGCCAGGGGCTTTGTATACTGTGTATCTGCCATGGGGGTGACCGGTCAGGAAGGCAGCTTCTACAAAGATGTAAAAGCCTACCTGGAGAATGTAAAAGCCCGGTCGGATATTCCCGTGATGATGGGTTTTGGCATAAGGACTGCGGCGGATGTGGAGGAAGTTCGGGATACCATAGACGGCTGCATCGTGGGGACGCATTTTATCAATATCATGGAAGAGAGCGGCTACGATCCTCAGACAGCCGTTGATTACATTCATACCTTCAAAAAAGAATTGAATAAGTGAATCCTTTGCGTTATGATGAAACAGAGCATTACCAAAGCCCATGGGCTTTGGTAATGCTCTGTAACTTGTCAGCTTAGAAGAGAGCTAAGAAAGGACTTGCAAGGAGTCCTTACGGCAGAGGATGCGTAGAGTATCATGAAAAAAGAAGTTAAAACGAATGCCATGCGGATTCTTGAGAAGGAGAAGGTAGAGTATCAGTCTCTGTCTTACCCTCATGGCAAGGATGCCGTAGACGGGGTGACCGTGGCCAGGCTTACCGGCCGGAATCCGGACTATGTATTCAAGACTCTGGTGACGGTAAGCAATAAAAAAGAGTATTATGTATTCTGCATTCCGGTGGCCTGCGAGCTGGATCTTAAGAAGGCGGCAAAGGCAGTAGGAGCCAAGTCCCTGGAAATGATTCCCGTTAAGGATATCAACAAGGTAACAGGCTACATCCGGGGAGGATGTTCGCCGGTCGGCATGAAAAAGAAGTACCCTGTTACCTTACACAAGACTGCAGAGTCCAACCCGGTCATTATGGTCAGCGGCGGCAAGATCGGCAGCCAGATTCAATGCGCTCCGGAGGATCTGCGCCGCGTTACCGGAGGTCAGTTTGCTGACGTGGTAAAAGAAAGAGCCGATTGATATAGAATAAAGAGATGAAGGGCGTAATCCCATGGCGGAAGGAAAGAAAAAACAACAGCATATCGTTGTGTTTCAGGATGAGAAAGGGAAAGTCATAAAAACTGCTTTTGCGGTCCATGGAGAATCCGTGACAGCTCCTGATCTTCCAGGCAGCAAGGGGAGTCAGGGGCATTATGATCTTGTCTTTGGAGGCTGGGACCAGGATCTTTCTTCTATTACAGCGAATCTGGTGGTGAAAGCTTTCTATAAGAAAGTTCCCAAAAAGTACCTGGTTATGTACTTTAATGAGGATGGCAGCGTCCTGGGTACTGAATTTGTTCCCTATGGCTCACCCGCTGAAGAAAAAATCCAGCCTAAAAAAGATGATAGCGATGAATTCCATTACCGCTTTATCGGCTGGGATACCGACCTGTCTAAGATCGAGAAGGATACCATGGCCAGACCTTTGTTTGGGAAGATCCGACGGTCCTACCCGGTAAGGTTTCTTGATGAAGACGGAAGGGTTCTTAAAGAGGCCAGGATCCTGTATGGGAGGCCGGCTGCGGCACCATCTGATCCTTCTAAGGAATCCGACCCGGTCTTTCATTATCATTTTTCAGGCTGGGACAGACCTTTTGATTCCATCACGGGACCGGTGGATGTAAGAGCCGTATATGAATCGGAATACAGAGAGTATCCTGTAAGGATCTATGAGGAGGACCGGCTGGTATCCGAGATAAGCTGCCATTATGGTGATCTCATTGAGTATCCGGACCTGTCCCGCAAGGGATATACCCTGACCTGGACGCCGATGCCGGACCGGGTAGAGGAGGAAGTCACCATCAGGGGGACCTATGAATTCTCCAACCCGGCAGGCAAGGAATTTGACCTGGGAAATATAGCCTGCCGGATCGTCAATCCTTCCATCGAAGCAGGAACGGTCTGCCTCCTGCGCTATGATTCTGAGGAAGGAAGGGTAAGGATCCCGGAACAGGTGTTGATCGGAGATTATTATTACAGAATAAGCGAGATTGATGCCAGAGCCTTTTGCGGCTGCACGGCTATGGAGATTCTTGAGATTCCGGCTTCAGTAGCTCAACTCCACGAGGAAGCCCTGAGTGGCTGCCGCAGGCTGAAGGAGATTAACCTGGGACGTGGTATCCGGAAAATCGGTAAGCATGCATTTTCTGAGAATACCCATCTTAAGAAGATTGTCCTGGAATCCGACACCATCCGTTTTGTCCACCGCAGCGCCTTTGAGCGCATGGACGCCCCGGTGGTCATCGCCATGCGGCCCAACATATATCAAAAGAGGTTTGCTTTGTTTGAAAAAGCCATGGGAAGCGGCGCGATTATTGCCCGGCAGATATAAGGAGGCCTTTGCCTGAGGAAAAAGGGGATTCTTGCAGGCTAATACGCTGCTTACGGGCAAGTAAGGCGAGCGGGACCGGTTATTACATGGAAAGCAAACATTGAATTATAGTCAGGCTTTTGTTATACTAAAGAGCAATAAATATTATTACAGAGAGGTAAGAAACAATGTCTTTATTAACTGAATGGAGAGAATTCGCATACAGCCACAACGACCAGACCGCCGAAGGCAAACAGTTCTGGGTTGATTATTTCCGGAGAGAGAAGGCTGTCTATGAACAGATTCTTGCAGCACCGGACCAGCCGGTAACCGGCAAGGTGGCTGACCTGGCTAAGCGCTATGATATGCCACTTAATTATTTCGTAGGCTATCTGGATGGGATCAATGACAGCTTAAAGACGCCCAATCCCATCGAGGACCTGGAAGAGGATACCGAGGTTTCTCTTGACTACGATAAAGAGAAGCTCTATTACAATATGGTAGCCTGCAAGGCTGAGTGGCTCTATGAGCTGCCCCAGTGGGATGACCTCCTGTCCCCTGAGAGACGGAGGGAGCTCTATATGGAGCAGAAGCATTCCATGTCTGTGGTTAAGCCTCCCAAAATCGGGCGCAATGATCCCTGCCCTTGCGGCAGCGGCAAGAAGTATAAAAAGTGCTGCGGGAGGAACGTCTAATCAAAGTGAAAATCACACGTACAGGGGAGATTATTCTCCCCTTTCGATTTATAGGCTTATGGGGGAGGACTGGAATTGAGTGATTATCCTTTGGACAATAGCCCTATTGTGAGGGTTGAAGAAAGCAGGACACAAGCGGAATCCGTTATGATGGATACGGCAGTCTCTGCCATCAAGTCCATTCTGGGGAGGCTGGGCGTGGAATACAGCCATGGGTCGCCCAAGGAAGTGTATGTGACTGCTCTCCAGGATACCATTCTTGAGAACAAAGACCTGATTCTGCTGATGGTGCCGGACTACATCATAGGATCTTTGATGGAAATATGGGAAGAAGATACGATTCTGGCTGATGAGGAGCTTAAGAATTATCTGGAGTATCTGAAGATTCTCGGTTTTGCATGGTATGACCGGGGCAACCCTAAGAAAGGGATTCCGGCTCGGATCTGCTTTTCACAGAAAAGAAAAGACGAGTTTTATTTTTATCTTAGGAGCCGGTCCGCCAGGGAAGAGGCCGGGCGTTTTGCCGTCTGGGAAAAGCTGATCACCGGGCTTATGTATTATTACGGATTCCTGGAAATGAAGGATCTTTACGAACATTTCCTCCGGGTCAGCAGCCAGCTTGTTCCTTATGAGCTTTTTATCAGTTTTCTAAAATGCAGGTGTTCTCTCTGGGCTTTTGGCGAAGTGCTGAAAGACATACACAGGGATGTGGACTATTTTTCCTGGTGTGAGGTGGATAACAAGGAGATGCTTCTCCTTTATATCAGAGAGCACAGGGATGTGCCTTACAAACTTCTGGAGGCAGAGGATCTGATCTATGTGAGTGAGGGAGCGGGGATTGATAACCGATGGCCCGGGATCCAGGAGCTGGGAACACTCCTTGCCAATGATCTGGGTCTGGACTTCTTCAAGGTGACTATCCATATCCGGACCCTGCTTCGCATGATCCGCAACGGGAATCCCTTGAGGGCTCTTATTGAAAGAGGCGATACCCTTCCGCTAGATCGCCCTGAATTCAAAGAAGCCTACGAGACCGGTGTCCGCCTTCTCTATGAACATGTTCCTGTATTTGAATACAAGGGATATTCACACAGTGAATATCGCAAACTCTTCTTTGAAGAACAGTTAAAAAAGAAAACATCATTATTTACAATTATTGATGGGGGCAAAGCCCCGGAAAGCGAATAAAGGAGACGAATCATGGCAAAGAAAAATGTTTATGTCATTGGGCATAAGAATCCGGATACGGATAGTATCTGCTCTGCCCTGGCCTACTCATGGCTGAAGAATGCCATCGCCAAGAGGGATGGTCTGGACTACAGCTATATCCCGGCAAGAGCCGGCCATGTTAACGAAGAGACACAATATGTTCTGAATCATTTTCAGGTGGAAGCCCCGGTCTATGTGGCGGATATCCGGCCGCAGGTGTCGGATCTGGACTTCAACCACCAGGATGGAATCGATGAAAACCTGCCCCTCACGAATGCCTGGTATATCATGAGAA
>CAMOVS010000126.1 GCA_946627575.1 uncultured Lachnospiraceae bacterium | reverse complement strand
GTGCTGCAGGCGGATCACCTACCAGAGCATTTGCCATTATCGAGGACTAATCTCTGTCCCATAAAAAAGGCGGATTGAAAAGGCATGCAAAAAAGGAGCATACAAGATGAAACCTCTTATTGCAATACCCATGGGAGATGCGGCTGGAATCGGTCCGGAGATAACAGCCAAGGCACTTATGACGGAGACGGTTCAGAGAGCTGCTCTCTGCATCGTGATCGGTGACCGGAAAATCATGGAAAAGGCTATGGAGATCGTAGCCAGTCCTATGAAGCTTCATGTAATCAAGGATGTAAAAGATGCCAGGGATGATCCTTCTCTTATGAACTTTATCGATTGTGACAATATCGATATGGATCAGTTTGAATATGGTAAAGTCCAGGCCATGTGCGGGGCTGCAGCTTTCGAGTATATTAAGACCAGCATCGAACTGGCTATGGCAGGGGAAGTGGACGCGGTTACAACAACCACCATCAACAAGGAAGCCCTGAAGCTGGCAAAAGTTCCTTATATCGGACATACAGAGATCTTTGGCGCTCTTACCGGGACAGAAGATCCCCTGACCATGTTTGAGGTTCTGGGTATGAGAATCTTTTTCCTGTCCAGACATGTATCCCTTAGAGATGCCTGTGACCTGGTAACCAAGGACCGTATTAAGGATTATGTCTATCGGAGTCTTGAAGTTCTAAAGAAGCTGGGTGTTACCGAGGGGAAGATGGCTGTCGCCGGTCTTAATCCCCACATCGGTGAGCATGGTATCCTGGGTATGGAAGAACAGACTGATGTGATTCCGGCCGTTCAGGAACTGCAGGCGGAAGGAGTGCCGGTGGTAGGCCCGATCGGAGCAGATTCCGTATTCCATCAGGCTAAGCAGGGCCGGTGGAACAGTGTTCTGTCTCTTTACCATGACCAGGGACACGTAGCGGCCAAAACCCTTGATTTTGACCGAACGATCTCTATTACGGGCGGCATGCCCATCCTAAGGACTTCTGTAGACCATGGAACCGCTTTTGACATCGCTGGCAAGGGTATCGCCAGTGAGATCAGCCTGGTTGAAGCCATCAAGGTTGCAGCCAAATACGCGCCAAGCTTCAGAAGTTAGATATGATCTGAAAGAGAAGAAAGCCCATTCCGATAGGCCGCTTACAACTATCCGGAATGGGCTTTTCATGTGTTCAGTATTCTATGTGTTTCCTATTCTCTCTTCAAAGGCAGGGGCTTATAATTCTATGGCAGCTGACTGAGATTGATTATCCGGGCGATATCCAGATGGAAGGCCACCAGCTTTTCCAAGCGGTCATAATCCTTGTCTATGACCGCTTTAAGGATAGCTTCATGCTCCTCGATGGTTCCTTCACGCCTGCCGCCGCTTTGTAATGCATGTACATTAAAGCGAAACATCCTGTACATATAATTACGATAGATCTCAAGCATCTCAGAATTATCCAGGTACTGAACCAGACTCCGGTGGAATTCGTAATCCTTGCGCACGATACTTTCCACACCGGCATCTTCCCGGATCAGCTTTGCCTGCTCAGCAGCCTTGCGGGCCATTTTATCATAGTATTCCCTGCCGCGGGCCGTATCTATATTCTCTGCCAGGCGGCGAAGACAGTAGATCTCAATGGCATGGCGGAACTGGTATGTCTCATGAATGTCCGACTCCGACATCGTGTGGAGCATAAAACCACGGCTGGGGATGATGTCCACATAACGTTCCTTGGCCAGCATCATAACCGCATCCCTAAGGGGAGTCTTGGAGATCCCCATCTTTTTGGCGATTTGGTTTAGGGAATAGATCTGGCCGGATTCTAATTCCTGCTTTTTTATCTTTTCTATCATGATCTCATAAGCCTGATCCTGCAGCATGGTTATCTGACGCATAGTTTCCATCCTCTTCTTCTTTAATCTCTATATAGGATCGTAGATGATTCCCTCTTCTGTACCCGGTGAGTAAGTCATGAAAATCCATAAATACCATTGAAATATCGGTATATCACTGATGCAATAGTAACATATTTTATCCTTACAGGCAATAAGTTCATCCTCTCCTTTGTAAGAGAAAGAGAGGGCATGCTAAAATGATCCAAAAGAGAAGGGTGATTGTTCTTGACGGAAACCTGTCCGGCAGATTATCATGAATGCAGCAAGGAGGTGGATCCATGTACCAGTGCAGAAATTGCGGAGGGAATCTTCGCTTTGATATAGAATTGCAGCGGTTAAAGTGTCCTTATTGTCTTAGTGATTTTGATTGTTATGAAATGGATAAAGAGACCGCGACTGTCAGACCGGAAGGCGAGATTGATGACAGCACCTATGAGGTTCATATTTTTTCCTGTCCTATGTGTGGCGGGGAGATTGCCAGCAGCGATCAGAGCGTGTCGGAGTTCTGCAGCTATTGCGGCCAGGCAGTAGTTCTTGAGAAAAAACTGTCACGACAGAAGAGACCCCAAAAGATTATCCCATTCCAACTGTCGGAGGAAGCTTGTCGTGAGGTATACCGCAAGAAGCTGAACAGGGCTTTCTTTGCACCCGGAGACCTCAAGGATCCTCAGTTTCTGGATAAGTTCCGGGGTATCTATATCCCGTATTGGTCCTATAGTTTCTATCACCAGGGAAGAGTCAAGCTGATCGGTACCAAAGAGTACAGGTCCGGGGATTATGATGTCAAGGAGTATTATGATGTAACCGGTGATGTGGATGCTTCCTATGAGGGAATCGTCTTTGACGCTTCTTCCTCCTTCCCGGATGAACTTGGAGATGCCATCGCGCCTTATGATCCCAAGGGCTTCAAGGAGTTTGTCCCGTCCTACCTGTCCGGTTTTTACGGGGATATTGCAGATGTTCCCGCAGACATTTACGTCAATGATGCCAACGAGATCGCCAACGAGAGAACCCTGAGCACGATACAGGACGATTCTGTTGGGAGACGGTATGATCTGTCCATGACAAGCAGTCTGGAGACCATGAATCAAAAACTACATACCAGGGTCGGAGAAACGGAGGCGGCGATGCTTCCGGTGTGGTTCCTTACCTGGCGAAAGGATGACCGAGTGGCCTATATGGCCGTGAACGGTCAAAATGGCAAGGTAGCAGCCGATATTCCGATTGATCTTGGCAAGTATATTCTGGGATCCCTGCTCCTGTCTGTCCCGCTTTATTTTGTCTTCAATGCCACACTCTTTTTCCTGCCTTCTACGATCCTGTGTTTCTCCGGCTTTTTTGCTCTTGCCACATCTTTGATCTATCTGGAAGAGATGAGAGCCATCCGTTCGAGAGACCAAAGGGAGATGGATCGTGGTTACCAGTATTATGTGAAAGAGAAGAAAAAGAAGAAAGACAGTCAGACGGGTGAGGAGGGATCATCCGGTTTGGAAGAGAAGGCTGGCGGAAGAAAAAGGAAGATGACATCAGGGCAAAAGAAGGAGAAAAAAACGCTGGCCCGGAGGCTGCTGAATCTCTTTACCTGGCTGAGCCTGGGATATCTTTTTATCCATATCGCGGCTGTCGGCATTATGGAAGATGTCTTCAGCGCATTATTTAGCACAAGGACTCTGAATGCCCTGCTCTTGAGTACTGTTTTTCTATTCTGGCAGTATCTTTTGATGGATGGGACGGACAATCAGACAGACCGAAAGGTTGCCCGTGATATTGTAGGTTCCCAGGCAGCGGTGATCCTGGCAGCCTTTATTAATATCATCCAACCGGTCTCCGACGCCATCTATTACGGGGGCACGATTCTTTGTTATCTTGGCCTTTTCAGCACCCTGATCCGGGTCATACTCAAGTACAATCTTTTGATTACCAGGCCTGTTCCTGAGTTTCATCAGAGAGGAGAGGAGCGGTCATGATGAAGAAATCCATCCTGCATTTTTCTTTATGTATTGTTCTGTTACTTATCCTGTGTGATCTGTATCCGGGAAGAAAGGCACTTACAGTCAGGGCATCGGGAGATTCGACAGATTCCCTGACAGACCTGTCGGATCCTGTAGTGGATGATCAGGGAGGGAGAAGCTATGGGGTATCAGGATCTGGATACACCATCTACATCCGGGATGGGGAAGACCTTCTTAGGCAAGAGGAAGAAGACAGCCTCCTCACGGTCATGAAGCCTGTCACCCAATTCGGCCATGCAGCTTTTATCACCGGCAGGATCGAAGACCGGGATGCCAAAGGGAAAAGCGAAAAGATATATCATGATCTTTTTGCCCCGGGGGAGAGCGGGATCCTTTTTATGATTGATATGGGTCACCGTGAGCTAATCATATTCAGCGATGGCGATGTATACAGGACCATTAATAAGCAGTATGCCAATACGATCACGGACAATGTATATAAGGAGGCCAGAAGAGGAGATTACTATGCATGTGCCAGCAAGGCTTTCTCCCAGATCAACACCAAACTTCGGGGAGGAAAAATCGCCGAGCCCATGAAGCACATTACCAATGCCATGCTGGCGCTGATCCTGTCCGCCCTGATCCTTTATTTTATCAGCCGCTGGAATACTTCCAAGAAGGCGGCAAAATCTGAAGAGATTCTGGCTTTGATCGGGGCAGTCAGCAGCTTTGCCCATGGAAAAGCCAGCTACAATCACAAAAGCAGGACCTACAATCCCAGGAAAAGCGGCAGCGGCGGCGGCGGTGGCGGCGGAGGAGGATCCAGCGGCGGAGGAGGTAGCCACGGCTTTTGATGATTTGATACAGAGGAAAGAGTCATGCTTTATGAAATCCGTGGAGGATCGGTGTCTCTGGGAGGGGACCTGATTCTTGATCATATACAATTTCAGATAAAAGACAGGGAGAAGATTGCCCTGGTAGGAAAAAACGGTGCGGGAAAAACAACCCTGCTCCGGCTGATCGCAGGCGAATTAAGCCCGGATCCGGATGACCATCTTTTCCATGCACCTGTCTATAAGGCGGAAGACATAACTATAGGCAAATTGGACCAGGCCCCTTTTCAGGATCAGTCCGGTCTGCAGGTCCGGGTGGATGATTTCCTTGGGCTGACCGCATCGGAAGGCAGGGCGGATGATGGACCTGACACAGGGCAGACCATGGAATCATGGAGCTTGGAGAAGGCTGCCCGGACCCGGGAGATACTAAGGATCTTTAAAGGTCTTGGTTTCCCCGATCAGCGAATAA
>CAMOVS010000125.1 GCA_946627575.1 uncultured Lachnospiraceae bacterium | reverse complement strand
ATGGCCTTTACATGACCGAGTTCAATAAGAATTCGGCAAGCCGCAGCAAGCTCTATAAGTCTATGGACGGGATCCTGATCGAAGAGATCTTCACCGGAGGAACTTCTTCCGTCACTTCCGCCAACATGCAGAAGGCTATCAAGCAGGCAAAGGCAGGAGGCCTGGCTGCCTTTAATCTGGAGTACAAGGGGACAGCCGCTGCCATTGCTGATAAAAGCAGTAAGGCAGGCAGTGTATGGTTCAACGCATCCAGCTACGACCTCAACAGCATTCCTGCACTGGCAGCCAGCCGGGTAAACACAGCATCGGTGACCAAGGCAGGGCAGGTTAAGAATTATATGATCTGTCTGGATCCGAATACAAAGCTTTATCCCAACAAAAAGACGTATCTTGCCGCTCTGGCAGACACCAATTATGACCTGATATTTATTGATGCTTTTGACCCCTACAAAGATAACACCTGGTTGACTGAGAAAGAGGTAACAGCACTTAAAACAAAGAAAAACGGCGGCAAGCGCCTGGTCTGCGCTTACGTCAGCGTAGGCGAGGCTGAGAACTACCGCTATTATTGGGACAAGGACTGGAACAAGAAGCTCCCTGTCTGGATTGATGCGGAGAATGACGAATGGGAAGGCAATTATAAAGTCAAATACTGGTCCAAAGACTGGCAGCAGATCCTCTACGGATCCAAGGATTCCTACATGGGAAAGGTTCTGGCAGCCGGTTTTGACGGAGCCTATCTTGACGTGATCGATGCCTACGAATACTTTAATAAAAAATGATGGAAACCAGCCCGATCCGATTGGAGGTCCGAGGTCTGATATGCCTCTGCCGAATGCTTCTGCCGGGTAAAGTTTCAAGCAAGGAGGAGACGATTTGAAAACGCACACCTTAAAAAGACTGCTGATCACTCTGCTGGCCATGATTATGCTGGGCGAGACCATGACTCCCGTCGCCAGCAAAAAGGTGGAAGCCGCCAGCGAGCGCTGGGGAGTCTTCATCGGCACCCATGTCCGCAGTCTTGACAAAATTAAGCCCTACAATTACATTGTCATCGACGCCCAGAATTACAGCAAAAAAGAGATCAAACGGTTAAAGACCGGAGGGCGTAAGGTATACAGCTATCTTAGCATCGGTACCATAGAGAAATACCGGTCCTACTACAAGAAGTTCAAGAAATACGGGCTTAAAAAATACAACAACTGGAACTCCGAGCGATGGGTGGATGTCCGCAAAAAGCCCTGGCAGAACTACATTGTAAAGAAGCTGGTACCCAGACTGAAGAAAAAGGGTATAGACGGTCTGTGGATTGACAATACTGATGTATATTATGAGTATCACAAGAAAAAAGTATTCAACAGTCTCGTCTCCATGCTGAGAAAAATCCATAAAAAGAAAATCCCCATCATCATCAATGGAGGGGATGTGTTCGTAGATAAGCTGATCAAGAAGAATAAGCAGTATATCATCGACGGGATTATGCAGGAAGAGGTTCTGACCCTGATTAAGGACTATGACAAAGGTGTCTTTACCAGACAGGGCCAGGAAGACTATAATTATTTTACCAGCTATATACAGCGCTGCAAGGCTAAGGGAATCAAGGTGTCCCTCCTGGAATACACCAAAGACCCGGCCATGCGCCAGGAAATCATCGATTACTGCAAAAAAAACGGATACAGCTATTACATATGTAACAACGTGATGCTTAAATAAGTATTGCGATTCACACAGGATTGCGATTCACATAGCATTGTGATTCACCGCAATCCTGCAGACAGATTCTGATTCTAACAATGATTCATATAAGGTATACACATAAGGAGGATTGTTGATGCTTACATCAGCAGACTATAAGAATTACACATTAGTAGAGCAGAGAGAGCTCCCGGAGCTTGAGGGATACGGTTATCTCCTTCGTCATAACAAGTCCGGGGCCAGGGTACTTCTGGTGGAGAATGAAGACAAGAATAAGGTTTTCTCCATTGGTTTCCGTACGCCCCCGGAAGATGATACCGGCGTGGCCCATATCCTGGAGCATTCGGTTCTGTGCGGCTCCGAGCATTTCCCTGCCAAAGACCCTTTCGTGGAACTGGCCAAGGGATCTTTGAATACATTTCTTAATGCCATGACCTACCCGGATAAGACCGTTTATCCTGTAGCCAGCTGCAATGCCAAAGACTACCACAATCTGATGCACGTCTATCTGGATGCAGTTTTCTATCCCAATATCTATAAGAAGGATGAGATCCTTAAGCAGGAAGGCTGGCATTATGAGATCGCAGATAAGAATTCGGAACTGACCTTCAACGGCGTAGTCTACAATGAGATGAAGGGGGCCCTTTCTTCCCCCGATGCCCAGCTGGAGCGCAAGATCCAGGGATCTCTGCTCAAGGATACCACCTACGCCTGTGAGTCCGGCGGCGACCCGGATGTGATCCCCCAGCTTACCAAAGAACAATTTCTGGCTTTCCATACCAGGTTCTACCATCCTTCCAACAGTTACATCTATCTTTACGGTGATGTAGACTTCAAGGAAGAACTTGCCTTTATTGACCAGGAGTATCTGGATCATTTCACCGTAAGAGAATGCGATTCCGAGATCAATTTTCAGGAGCCCTACACAGAGCCCCTCTTGATCAAGGATACCTATTCGGTTTCCGAAGACGATGAGCAGGGCGTCTACCTGAGCTATAACGTGGTGACGGGCGACAGCGGCGACGCCGAGACCAGCCTGGCCATGCAGATGCTTGATTATGTCCTCTTTACCATGCCCGGCGCCCCTGTCAAGCAGGCCCTGACCGATGCCGGAATCGGTAAGGAGATCGACAGCTTCTATGACGGTGGGATTCATCAGCCCATATTCTCCATTCAGGCCAAGCAGGCGGAAGCAGGACAGGAAGAAGCCTTTATCGAGACGGTGGAGACTGCCTTGCGCGAGCAGGCTGATCAGGGCATCAACCGGAGAGCCCTCCTGTCTGTCATCAACAATTTTGAATTCAAATACCGTGAATCCAGCTTCGGAAGATATCCCAAAGGTCTGATCTACGGACTCAACTTCCTGAACACCTGGCTTTATGATGACAGCAAGGCCTTTGAACTGGCTGATTCTCTGACACCTTTAGCCAGACTTAAGGAAAGGGTAAATACAGGATATTTTGAAGATCTTATTAGGAAATGTTTTCTGGAAAATAATCACAAGTCCTATGTCAATCTTTATCCGGAAAAGGATAAGAACGCAAAAAACGAAGACAAGCTAAAAGCTCAGCTCCAAAAGGTGAAGGAATCCCTTGACAGCAAGCAGCTGTACTATCTGATCGAGGACACCAGAAAACTGAAAGAATACCAGATGGAGCCTTCCAGCCAGGAAGAGCTGGAGACCATTCCCATGCTGGATCTGTCGGATATCTCCAGGGATATCTCTCCCTTTAAGAACCGGGAGTGTCAGATCGGCGGAGTCAACACCGTGATCCATGATTACAAGACCAACGGGATCCTTTATATGAACTTCTGCTTCGATACGACAGAGCTTCCCAGGGAACTGATCCCCTATGCCACCCTTCTGGTAGACCTCTACCGCTATGTGGACACGGAACATTACAGCTACAACGAGCTGGCTACGGAGATCAACCTCCGGATCGGCGGCCTCTACTGCCAGACCGGCATCTACCCCCTGATCTGGAAGAAGGATGGAAGACGTCCTTACTTCAGTTTCCGGGTCAAGTGTCTGGAAGATCAGAAGACGGATGCCATGGATCTGCTCAAGGAGGTCATGTTTACCTCCCGTTTTGGTGATAAGAAGAGGATCCGTGAGATCCTTTCCGAGATCGTAAGCAAGGCGGAGACCCGGATTCCGGCCTCAGGCCATGTCTATGCGGCCAACCGTGCTTTGTCCTACGTGGATCCTGTATCCGCCTACAAGGAGGAAGCAGAAGGCCTTGATTACTATTATTTTCTCAAGGACTTCGACCGGACCTTTGACCAGAGCTTTGACCGGGTCTATGACATGCTTTCCAAGGCCAGATCCTGTATCTTCCGGCCGGAGAACCTGACCGTCAGCCTGACGGGAATCTTTGACTTTGACAGCATTCTGGCAGAAGAATTCAAGGAATTCGCCTCACTCCTGTGGACAGGTCCCTGTGTCCGTTCCGTTCCGGAGATTGTGCCGGTGAAGAAAAATGAGGGCTTCAAGACCTCCAGCCAGGTTCAATATGTAGCCAGTGCTGGTTCCTTTGACCTTGACGTCCATCCCTATACCGGATCCCTCCAGGTACTCAAGACCATCATGTCCTATGATTATCTCTGGAACAATGTTCGTGTTACCGGAGGAGCTTACGGGGCCATGTGCAGCTTTACCCGGGAAGGATACGGCTACTTTACATCCTACCGGGATCCCAATCTGGCGGAGACCCTGGAAGTCTACAAGGGAGCAGCAGACTATATAAGTTCTTTTGATGTCAGTGACCGTGATATGACCAAGTATATTATCGGAACGATCAGTTCCATCGATATGCCCCTGGATCCCTCAGCCCTAGGTGCCCGTTCTTTCTCAGCCTACCAGTCCGGCATCACCGAGGACATGGCGCTCAGGGAGAGGAACCAGATCCTGGAAACCAGGCAGGATACCATCCGAAGCCTGGCCCCCTATGTGGAAGAAATCATGGACAAAAACGTCCTTTGCGCGATCGGAAATGACCGTAAGATCGAAGAGAATGCAGAATCGTTCGATAAGGTAAAAGCCCTGATCCGCCAGGAGCCGGATTCTGTCTCATTGCGAAGCAAAAGAGCAACAGAATCGGGCATCCGACCATTGACGTCTGAAAAAAGCGATTGCTTTTAGAGGAGGAAAAATAATGTCTTTACGCCAGTTTAAATCAGGATTCGTCACCATCATAGGCCGGCCCAATGTGGGCAAGTCCACCTTGATGAACCAGCTGATCGGGCAGAAGATTGCCATCACCTCCAGCAAGGCTCAGACCACCAGAAACCGCATTCAGACGGTCTATACTTCCCAGGAAGGTCAGATTGTTTTTGTAGATACGCCGGGCATCAACAAGGCAAAAAACAAGCTGGGCAGCTATATGCTGACCGCAGCCCAGAAGTCATTGGAGGATGTTGATATCATTCTATGGCTGGTAGAGCCCACGACCTTTATAGGCAAGGGAGAGCAGTATATCATAG
>CAMOVS010000124.1 GCA_946627575.1 uncultured Lachnospiraceae bacterium | reverse complement strand
ATGCAGAAAAGAGAATGAGGAACTATCCTCACCAGCTGTCCGGCGGTATGAGCCAGCGTGTCGTCATCGCCATCGCTCTGTCCTGTGATCCGGATCTTCTGATATGCGATGAGCCCACCACAGCACTGGATGTTACCATCCAGGCCAGGATTCTTGAGTTAATTAAGAAGGTTATGGTTGATAGACAGATCGCGGTTATTTATATAACGCATGATCTGGGTGTAGTGGCTAAGGTGGCTGATTATGTCAATGTCATGTATGCAGGAAAAATCGTAGAAGTGGGAAATATTGACGAGATTTATTATGACCCACGCCATCCCTATACCTGGGGACTCCTGTCGGCTATGCCGGATCTGGATACCAAGGATGACCGCCTGTATACAATTCCGGGATCTCCGCCTAACCTGCTCCATGAACCGGAAGGAGATGCCTTTGTCTCAAGAAACCGTTATGCCCTGGTTGTTGATGACAAAGCCGATCCGCCTATGTTCAAGATAAGCGAAACCCATTCGGCCGCTACCTGGTTGTTGGATCCTAGAGCGCCGAAGATGGAACAACCGGAAGAACTGAAGAATCGGATTAAACGTATGAAGAAGGAGGCAGAGTCATATGGCAATAGATAGGCAGACAGACCCCCTCCTGATCGTTGAGGGTTTGAAACAATACTTTCCCGTAAGTCGTACATTTACCGTGAAAGCAGTCGACGATGTCAGTTTTAAGATTTATCCTGGTGAGACCTATGGTCTGGTAGGGGAGTCCGGATCCGGCAAGTCTACCATCGGAAGAAGTATCATCCGTCTTTATAAGCCGACGGAAGGCAAAATCATCTTTGATGGGCAGGATATCAGTGGAAAGATGTCCAAAAAAACAGAAGAAGAACTCCGCATCAAGCTGCAGATGATTTTCCAAGACCCTATGGCTTCTCTCAATCCCAGAAAAAAAGTGGGTAATATCATCGGCGAAGGGCTGGATATCCATCATCTTTATAAGACTTCCGAGGAAAGGGAGGAAAAGATCAAGAGGATTCTGAAAAAGGTTGGACTTGCACCGGAGCACTATGGAAGATATCCCCATCAGTTCTCAGGCGGACAAAGACAGAGAGTGGGAATTGCCCGGGCCCTGATTATGGATCCCAAGTTGATTATTGCTGATGAGTGTATCTCTGCGCTGGACGTCTCTATCCAGGCGCAGGTGGTCAATCTGATGAAGGATATCCAGCAAGAGACCCATTCGGCCTACCTCTTTATTGCACATGATTTATCCATGGTAAAATATATATCTGACCGGATCGGAGTTCTTCATCTGGGACATATGCTGGAGACCGGCACGACAGATGAAATCTTTGCAAGACCCATTCACCCCTACACGAAAAGTCTTCTTTCTGCGATCCCGGAGCCGAATCCGATTGTGGAGAAAATAAGGAAACCGGTTTACTACGATTACAAAACCTCTGGTATTGATTATAATCAAGGGACAGAGCATCATGTGGAAGGATCACATTATGTCACCTGTACGGACGAGGAATTCATAAAATGGACCAGGGACTAAATCCGGATACGAACCCCTTTGACAAACTGGAAAGTTTCTTTAAGGGATTTTAGGGAGATCACAATCATAATAAAGAAAGGAGAAAATATGATCTGGATTGCTGCAATTCTAACGGTTGAAGGGCATGAAGGACAATACATCTTGGGATATCTGGAAGATGTGCCGGTTATTCTCATGGACGTCCCACAAGGTAGTCCAGGAAACTGCCGATAAGGCCGGAGAGAGCATGATCACACTCGTTAAAGGAACGGTAAAGGCGATTGGGAAAAAATGATGCTGCTTTGTAAAGGGTGCATAAAAGCCGGCAGGATTTCATCTAAGAAAATATGGCTGGCGGGAATTATGATACTTTGTTTTCTGCTGGTCATTATGCCGGACAGACACAATGATTTGCTTTATAATGAACCATCCAATGAGGTGAAGCAGACTATGGACATCAACCATTACTTTATAGAAAAAGGCAGGGGAGATCCTATCATCATGCTCCACGGAAATGGTGAGAATTCCGGATATTTTCAAAAGCAGATTGATGAATTCTCCCGCTACTATCATGTCTATGCCATTGATACCAGAGGACATGGGAAAACACCCCGGGGAGATAAGCCATTTACCATAAGACAATTCGCAGATGACCTCCTGGGATTCATGGACCGCCATCACATAGAAAAAGCCCATCTGCTGGGCTTTTCGGATGGAGGAAATATCGCCATGGTTTTTGCGATTCACTATCCTGACCGGGTAAACAGGCTGATTCTTAATGGAGCGAACATGGATCCTTCCGGTGTGAAAGCTTCCACCCAGATTCCTATTGAAATTGCTTACCGAATGGTAAGGATCTTTTCCCTTTGGAGTCGGAATGCCAGGTTAAAAAAGGAAATGCTGGGTCTCATGGTCAATGATCCCTATGTCACGGCAGAGCAAGTAAAATCAATCAGGCTTAAAACGCTGGTGATAGCCGGTACTGATGATGTCATAAAAGAATCTCATACAAAAAAGATCGCCAGCCTCATACCGGGAAGCAAGCTGGTCTTCATTGAAGGAGACCATTTTATCGCTGCGAAAAAGGCGGAACAGTTTAATAAGACAGTGCTGGACTTTCTAAAATAATAGAGGTGAGAGGGACAATTAAACACTGTGGTATATATACCAGAGGGCAGAGAACCCAGGGCCATCTTGCAGATTGCCCATGGGATGGCTGAGTATATTCTCCGTTATGAACCCTTTGCCTCCTATCTTGCCGGAGAGGGATTCATTGTTGCGGGACATGATCATCTGGGCCATGGAAAGTCGGTTAATACATGGAGTGATTATGGCTATTTCTCGACAAAGCCCCTGCATACTTTAATCCGTGATATGCCCCAGCTTCGTGACAACAATGAAAGGTGACACTCTCCTTGCCGGAAATGAGGATGCAAAGGATACCGCCATCATCCTGGTTTGAGAAGATAAATAAAGTATCAAATAATCTTATATAGAAGTATTTTTTTGTATTCCGATTTTGCACTAGAATCTATTTCGAGCAATGACAATCAGATCATCCTGAGCAAGGAAGCTGATTTTTTCCTGACCTGGGGGGTTGAGTTCGATCGTGAAAGTTCCCTGTTCTGTGTATTTCTTATAACCTATGGCGACTTCGCCGTAACGGGCCGCGGAGGCTCCGACCGTGTAGAAATCGACAGGCTGGTCGAGCACAACATATCTGGAAATGGGTTTCATGTATATGGTAGAGCCGCCTTCTGAGAGCAGATCATCCAGGATTTCCTTGTTGTGGCGCTGTTCTGTGATCTGGACCATCATCTTGGCGATGATGCTGGAGCTTACTACGAAGTCCGTCGCGCGCATCATCTGTGACAAACGTTGGTTTCTTGTATTGTTCATCTCGATAGTAAGCGGAATACCCTCGCCGATCTCTCTGGCGATATCATTCAGGTACAGCTGTAACATGAGGGTGCGGGCATCCGCATCTTCTGCCTTAAGCTTGGTATCTGACATCAGCATGATGCCGGAAGGCTTCTCGCGTACGAGACTTTCCAGTGTGCCTCGCTTATATATGCTGCATTCCCGGACGTCTACAGTGATATTCTCCAACTGGTCCGGTCCGGGAAGTGCATTTCTGTCGATCCTGCCCGGCTCGGCGGCGATGATCACTCTGGAACCGGAAGCCGAGGCTTTGTCTTCCTCGAGCAAAATATGATGCAGCATATCCGTATAACCCAGAATCAGCAAGGTATGGGCCTGGTCATGAACAGGTGACTCATCTGCAAAAAGGGCTTCCTCTACCGGGGCAGGCTCCCCAAGACGAAGGGGATCATCATCCTGCTCGATCAGAATCAGCTGATCCTCCTTTGCCATAACCGTATTCCTGTCACAACTCAGAACCGGTCTTCCATCATGTACCAATCCGATCGCTGCAGCGCCTTTCAGACGTAGGTTGATGTCGTTCAGGGACAAACCGGCCCCTTCCGGAAGAGCATCCACATAGATTTCATTTCCCTGGAAACTGAGGAGTTCCTTCAGGACCTCAGACATACCCGGATGTCGCACTGACTGGACCATGAGGCGGGCAATGGTCTTCTGGAAATTCAGGATCGCTGCCCGGTCACCGCCGGCGAGCTTGGCCGGAGCCAGCACTTCGTGGTCACGGATGGTGGCCGTGATATAGGCATCGTCATTTTTATACTCTTCCAGGAGATTCTTACAGGTCAGAATCGTCTTGACCGTCATGAAATCATCATTCAGATTCACCATAACGGCTTTGCAGGTCTCCAGAGAACATATTCTCAAATCACTGATGTTGTCCGGCCTGCCGTTGCGGCAGACAATCCGCAGCCTGCTAACACCAGGTGTATTGTCATTGATGGTCTCCATCATCCTGAGCGTGTCCTCCTCGGCCATGATGACCACGGTGGCACCTTGCTGATTGGCATTAGCCTCCGCCAGCTCTTCGATAATACTTATGATATTATCATTAAATCCGATGATGACTGTATGGCCGGTCTCAACCACGCGGGATCTTCCGCGTTGCAGCTGGGTGATTCTCTCCTTGATTCCATTTGAAATTGTACCAATCAGGAAACTGGTGATGAAAATACCAACCAGGGTCACGACCGTCATAACTGCCAGATAAGGAACCGTCCCCTCCTCCTTGGCAAGCACGCCGGTATTGATCGCATGCATGAGTGTGAACCATATAGAATGGCCGCTAGAGGACTCTCCACTTCCATCCGCACCTCCTAAAGCCACGGCAAGAAGCCCGCCGGTCACCGCCACGATCGCGGTAATCACTCCAAGTAATAAAAGAAGCGACAGCGTACCCTTTGCCATTATATTATCAAACCAATAG
Source organism: uncultured Lachnospiraceae bacterium (assembly GCA_946627575.1). Classification (GTDB taxonomy): domain Bacteria; phylum Bacillota; class Clostridia; order Lachnospirales; family Lachnospiraceae; genus Anaerobutyricum. The sequence goes on along the minus strand of CAMOVS010000124.1, from coordinate 302 downwards.
CGAAATCTTTGCCAGATACCAGGTTTCTTCATGATGTCTCCCTCCTCCTATAAAGTCCATATGTTTACAATCATGACGGAAGAGAACTTTTCCCCTATAGAGGAGAGAAATATCTCCCATCTGATATAAGTACCGGATATATGAAGTATAGGATATCCATGTCAAAGGAAACTGATATGCATGTAAATACAAAGTGAAATCAGAATAATCAAAAAGTACCAGGCTCCCTTTCATAGTTGAAAAGGATGTTTATTTGGGGTATTATGATTTCACTAAAAGTGCCGCCGCATATCGAAATCGAA
>CAMOVS010000123.1 GCA_946627575.1 uncultured Lachnospiraceae bacterium | reverse complement strand
TAGCCGGTATTCTGGCAGAAGGGACATCCAAGGATGTGGAATTCCTTGCTCTGAAAATTCTGAATTATAATGGGGAAGGAAGTCTGTGTGATATGCTTCTGGCATTGGAATACTCTGTAGCACAGGGTGCTGATGTCGTCAACTTCTCTGTGGGAGTGAATCTGAAGGACTGCATCGGGGAGATGGACAATGAACTGGGCATGAAGATCACGACCGGAGACTACTATAATTATATTAATTCCTTTCTGGCATATGCCCGCCAATCCGGCGTGACCATCTGCGCTGCATCAGGCAATGAAGGAAAGGATATGGGGAAAGTCTATACTGTCCCTGCTATTTCTGAGCATGTGATCAGCGTGGGATCCGTATCGCGGTCGGCCGTCAGCGACCAGGCTGAGGGTAAAATGTTGACCAGAACGTCCTATTCTAACTACGGAGCCGCCCTGGACTTTGTAGCTCCGGGGGATGGCATTAGCAGTGCAAGCTATCTGAGCAACTCTTCCTATCGGCTTATGAGCGGGACGTCCATGGCTACACCGCATATAGCGGCGGTTGCTGCTATGATAAAGGTCTACCATCCTTCCTATTCTTTCGGTCAGGTCTACAATGCTCTGGCTCAGGCAACGGGGGCTAAGTCCAAGATTAATGCGGATATAGGCTATGGGATGCCGGTTTTTTCTGCCTCTCAGGAAGGCAGTTCGCTTTTTCTTTCTTTTACAGAGGCAGATAAAGAGACGGTCAGCCGGCCTACGGCTCCGGGTCGGGTAAGCGGCCTCAAAGCAGCTAGCGCCGCTTATAATAAGATCAAAGTATCCTGGTCTGGCGTAAGCGGAGCCAGCGGCTATGTACTGTATATGAAGAAGGGACAGATCTACAGACCTCTTGTGACCACTTCCGGGAATTCAGCCGTCATCAGTGGTCTGACCTGCGGCAATTATTATTATTTTAAGGTGGCTGCCTATAAAGTATCAGCAAATAAGCGCATCTACGGAAAGGAATCTGCAGTAGCTAAGGGTAGACCTTTGCCGGGGAAAACAGCTAAGATTCTAACCCGCAAGGGTAAGAAAAAGATCAAGATCAAATGGAAGAAGGTGGCCGGAGCCAGCGGCTATCAGATCTCCCGTGCCACCAAGGCCAAAGGACGCTACAAGTCCATCAAGCGGACGAAAGCCCGGTCTTACACGGACAAGGTAAAAAGAAAGAAAAAGTACTATTACCGCATAAGGGCCTATCGTCTGGTGAATGGCGTCAGAATCTACGGAGCCTATGTTTATTTCAAGGCAAAGTCCAGATAGAAGAGTAATGACCTTGTAAAACCGAAACAAGTATGGATCACTGGAGGAAAAAGATTATGGATATCATGGAAACCATCCGGCAGAGACACTCTGTACGTCAGTATAGGGAGGATCCTATTGAACCTGAAATCAGGACAGCATTAGATCTGTGTGTCGAGGAATGCAATGAAGAGAGCGGCCTGAGTATCGGAATCATGTACGATGATCCGGAGGGCTTTGACTCCCGGCTGGCTCATTATGGAAAGTTCAGGAATGTGAATAATTATATCTACCTTGCAGGCAGGAAGGATGAGGAGATTGACGAACGCTGCGGCTATTACGGGGAAAAGCTGGTCCTGAGGGCTCAGCAGTTGGGGCTGAATACCTGCTGGGTGGGTCTGACCTTCCGGAAAAAGAGAATCAAGCAACTGATCGGACCTGGTGAAAGACTCTGCGCAGTGATTGCGCTTGGCTATGGTCAGACCCAGGGCAAGGAGCGAAAGTCCAAGTCTCCGGAGGATGTGGTAGTTACCGAAGGCAGCATGCCCGATTGGTTCCGCAGAGGGGTGGAAGCCGCCCTGCTGGCGCCTACGGCCATGAACCAGCAGAAATTTGTTATCGGAACGAAAAGAGGAAATCCGGCCATTGACATACTTGGACATGGTTTTTTTACCGAAGTAGACCTGGGTATCGTCAAATACCATTTTGAAGCGGCATCAGGGAAGAAGGTCCTGAAGAGCAGAGAATAGGGATCATTGAAGGGAGATCAAGGATAAACCGATACTAGTGTCATATTATAAGGCCATTGTCGGAATAACATGGTAAATCGTAATCGATAAAGATGTAAGGGCACAGCTGAAGTAACAGCTGTGCCCTTGCGTAATCTTATAGAGAATGGAAATGTCCTTATCTTAAATCTCTCTTTCCCATGAGAACAGGAACGAAGAGGACAATAATCAGGACGATGGCCACATTAACCAGGATGCTGACAGCCTCCATCGGCCCGGCTTTCATAATGTCATAGGGACTGATGCCTCCCAGCACATAGGAATCCAGCTTGATAGGCAGGCTGAAACGTTTGGTCACATCTGCCAGGGCCTTCGCTGCAAATAGGAAATAAGCCAGGCAGGCCATGACCGACCAGATGGGATCCGCGATAAAGCTGGCCGCTGCATAGTAGAGCATGGCACCAAGAACAACTATCAGGAGATGGAAGAAGACATTGGCAAGGATGGCGGCAATCCCCATGGTGATCGGATAGCCAAAGAAAAGCAGTCCGATGGCCATGGTAATAGCGGCATCAATCAGATAGAAGAAGATGGCAGCCACGATGGCGATCTTCAGCTTGGCATAGTAGATGGATGACCTCTTCATACCACTGGATACCACGTTCTTCAGAGTTCCCCGTCCGTTTTCGTGGGTGGCGATCATGATCGCCGCGAATAATGTGAATACATGGGCCGTCTCTCCCATCCCTCTTATAATCTCATCGAAAGAATGGTAGTGGGGAAGAAGAGCCACAATCGCGGAAGCAATCATGGTGAGAAGTATCAACCGCTTTGTCCCTTTGGTTTTCATGATTTTATAGAATTCTGCACGATACATCTTCTACACCTCCCCTGCTGCAAGATAGTCCACATCCAGATCGACCGGATCCTCGAGAAGCTGTCTGGCCGAAACTTCCCGGATCAGCTGACCATCCTGGAGGATGCCATAGTGGGTAGCAATACCGGCGATGCCATCGGTACGGCAATCGGTAATCAGGATGGTGCTTCCCTTGGCATTCATTTCCATCATCACGTCGCAGAAGACAGCGATATCGGCAGCGTCCAGACCTTTCAGCGGTTCATCCAGAATCAATAGCTCGGGATTGCCCAGAATAGCCAGGGCAAGGGCAAGCTTTTGTTTGGCGCCGGAAGAAAGAGTGCGGACCTTCTTTCTCTTTTTATCGAAGAGGCCAAAGCGCTTCAAGGCTTCCTTGATCGCCGGCTTGGGGGTCTTCAGGCGGAGCAGCTTGGCCCGGTAGATCATGTTCTGGTTGATGCTCATATGTTCATAGAGAACCGGAACATCCAAAACTGAACCGGTCAGCTCTCGGATATCGTTCAGCTCCTTGCCGGAAGCATTGCACAGGGCGATCCTGCCGGAATTAGGGAAGGTCAGACCCAGGAGGTTCTTCACCAGGGTAGACCGGCCTGAACCGTTAAGGCCCAAAAGAGCGTAAACAGCACCGTAAGGAACGTGAAGAGACAGCTTGGAATTGGCCTCAACACCACTGTATTTCTTAGTAAGGGCTTCCACATCGATAGCCAGGCCCTCCGGCACAGGCTCCATAGCCATGGAGGCCCGTTTCTCCAGGGAAGAAGCAACCGCTTTCAGGAAGCGGGCCTTTCGGTCTCCTGCAGGCAGATCAGGTATGGAGGGTATCGGCTGAACCGAAGCCTCTGCAGGATCATGAAGCTCTGCTTCCGGTCCTTCTATGATGTCTGTATCTGTCTCCACTGCAGTGGCTTCCCCGGCAAAGTCAGCCCCTGCCTGAGAGTCTGCAGATGGCGGATTCTGAACCTGACCGTCTTCTCCAGCTTCTGTCTGCATAAGAGAAGCCCCATCCTGAGCCGTCTGCACTGTCTGGATGCTCTGAACATCCTGTATCTCTTTGCTATCTTGAATGTCTGGAACTGTCTGAGCAGGCTGTAGGGGAGTCGGGATCTGCCCGGCTGCCGCTTCAGAATCAACAGGAGCCAGATCGCCTGCCTCAGCCTTCCTGAAGCCCTCAGCACCCTGGGAATCAGAAGCAGCTTGAGCTTCATCCCGGGCTCCATCCAGGTCTTTCCTGGCTTCTGCCAAATCTTTCTGGGCGATCTCCAATTCCCTCTTTGTACGGGCCAAATCCTCCTGAACTTTTTCCAGCTCTCTTTCCAGTTTGCCGGCATGCTCTACGGCCATCTCTTTCTCTTTATTGGTCTCCTGGATCCTGGAAACCAGCTGCATCATCTTCCGGAACTCCACCGGATTCATGAGGACCAGTTCCTGCTTGTCCCGGGTCAGGATGACAGGCTTGCCCATCATACATATACCGGCAATCTCATCATATTGTGGTGCCAAAGCATCCACAGAATATCGATCTGTCATAACACATCTACCTCGTGATTGTAAGATTTCCTTGGTAAAAGAAATGATTAAAGCTTAAAAACCGGCATTGAAGATACGGCAGGATACCCGCCCGCGGTTAAAAGCCCTAATAATAGGATGTTTTTTCTTAAAATTACATCTTATTATACTATATATTGATGTTCAATTCCATATCAAATACAAAAAAATCTTAGCCTGTTTTTCTTAAATGTATTCCGCTACAGGGCCCTCTCTAGAGATTCTTCTTCTTATAGATAAAGGTAAAGGAAATGGTGGAAAAGATGACCAGGTAGGCCAGCAGGATCCATACTCCTCTGTAATCCGGGATCTCTCCGTTGGCGATGCTTCTTACCATGCTGCTTGTCTGAGACAGGGGCAGGAGGGCGATGATCTGGCGGAAACCAGCCGGCATCTGATCAGTGGAGAAGAAGGTATTACATAGAAAAGACATGGGTGTAATGATGTAGGCATTGTACTTGGGCGCATCCGAATAGCTTTTGGCCAGGAAGGACAGGACCAGGGCTATGGTGGAAAATACAGTTCCGTTCAGAAAGAGGATCAGGAAGGACTGCAGATTGTAGACCAGGCCGGTCCGTATGGTCATGGTCAGGAGCAGGATGATGCAGGAGGAATACATGCCTCGCAGGGCTCCGCCGATGATCTGCCCCAGGATAAACTGCCACAGGGGAGTGGGAGAGATCATGACCTGGTCCAGAGCTTTCTCGTAGAGCCGCTGGACGCTCATGTTCTGGGCGACGGCGGAGAAGCTGCCGGTCATGGTGGACATGGCC
>CAMOVS010000122.1 GCA_946627575.1 uncultured Lachnospiraceae bacterium | reverse complement strand
AAATACCTTTTTGAGTACCTGCGGGGAAATGTGGAACCTCTGGCCCGGGATAACTATTTTAACGATTTCATTTCGGGAGGCTATGAAGCTGAGCTCTTCTTTGTTGTCTTTGCGGCCATGGTTCTGATTGTAATCTATCTGGGCGTAGAGAATGGTATTGAGAGGGTATCCAAGATTATGATGCCCCTGCTGCTGGTGCTGGCCATTGTGATCGTGATCTATTCCGTGACCATACCGGGAGCTTTGGAAGGGGTAAAATACTTTCTGATCCCCAATATGAAGAATTTTTCATGGATGACGGTGGTGACGGCCATGGGACAGATGTTCTACTCTTTGTCTATTGCCATGGGTATCCTGATCACCTTCGGCTCCTATATGAAGGATGATGTATCGATAGAGAATGCTACGGAGCATGTGGAGATCTTCGATACGGGGATCGCCATCCTGGCAGGTCTTATGATCATCCCGGCAGTCTTTGCTTTCTCCGGCGGGGATTCGGCAGCTGTCGAAGGCGGTCCTTCCCTGATGTTTGTAACCATACCTAAGGTGCTTGCTGGAATCGGTTTCCCCAGGATCGGGGGTATCCTTTTCTTTGTTCTGGTTCTTTTTGCGGCTCTGACCAGTGCCATTGCCCTGCTGGAGACCGCGGTGGCTACCCTGGTGGATGAGATCCACTGCAGCCGGAACATGGCAGCAAGCCTGATCGGCATCTCGACCCTGCTTTTAGGCACTCTATCCTCTCTGGGATATGGCCCTTTGTCTTTCATTACAATTCTTGGAAAGCCATTCCTGGACTTTTTCGATTTTCTGACCAACTCGGTCATGATGCCTATTGCAGCCCTGGCCATCTGCTATCTGGTAACGCGTTATGTAGGCATTGATGCCATCGCCCGGGAGGTAAGCAAGAATAACCAATCCTTTAAGAGAAAAGCGGTCTTTAACTTTATGATCCGCTATCTGAGCCCGGTATTTCTTATCATCATCCTGCTCAGCTCCATCGCCAATGCATTCGGTATTATAAAGATGTAATAAAACAGGAACCGCCTCATCATCCACAGGGAGAAGCATCGAAGATGCGGCAAACGTGCGGAGCACGGATGACCTGTGGGATGAAGAGGCGGAGCCGTGAATAGGAAAAAGGATTTTATTTTTCTAATGCGAAGACCCGGATCTCTTCCATGACCTGTTTTTTCATGGCATCCCGGGCGGCATTCATGATGTCGTGGAAGAAATAGATGCCCTGGTCATCTGCCTGCTTTACGTAATCGGCAGCGGCCTTGCCCCCTTCCATAATCATATAGGTATAATAATTGACCTTGCGGATTCCGTTGCGGATGGCAGTCTGGAATTCGGATGTGGTCAGGCCGGATCCTCCGTGCATTACCAGGGGGATGCCGGCTTTTTCTTTTATGAGGGTGACGCGGTCCAGGTCGAGAACCGGCTTGGTCAGATAGACGCCGTGGGATGTTCCGAATGAAACGGCCAGGGCATCAACCCCTGTTCTCTCTGTGAACTCTTTCGCCTGGTCCGGGTCGGTGTAGGCATCTTCGGTGGAAAGCTCCTGGTTTTTTCCAGGTTCAATGGCCCCGACTTCCGAAGCATACATACTGCCCAGCTCCGCTTCTACGGAAGCTCCTTTCTCGTGAGCATACTCCACCACTTTTGCTGTCAGGGCAATGTTTTCCTCATAGGGGAGAGAGGAACCGTCGATCATGACTCCGGTGAAACCGGCGTCGATGGCTTTTTTACAGCTATCAAAGCTCTCGCCATGGTCAAAATGAACACAGACGGGAACGGTAGCTTTGTGGGCAAAAGAGAGCATGATGGGGGCCATGATATCAAAGTCGATGAGTTTCCCATGGCCTTCCGCAAACTGGATGATCACGGGATGATTCAGTTCTTCGGCAGCACTAATAACAGCCATCAGACTTTCCAGACCCGTGCAGTTAAAGGCTCCTACTGCCTGGCCCTTGCCTTCTGCAGTTTCCAGTATTTCTTTTAATGTAACCAGCATATGATACCTCCTAAGCGGCTGTTTTCCTGATCAGCGTCTTTGTGATTTCCATAGAGACTCTTGCAGTCGATGATTTAGTATAGCACAAAAAGAAGAGAGAATGTGAGAAAAACATATCCCATTTTCCGGGCGGCCATGGAGGAAGGGTATGCCCGGACCGGTCCTGCCGGTTTGACGGGAGCTTACGGCGGATGCTATGATTAAGCTGATACGGGATGAGCCTTGCAGAGAAAACAGTATAGCAGGCCTGATGTCTGTTGTATTGGAGTTGTGGTTGACGTGGAGGTTATGAGATGGCGAAGGATTGGACCAGTTTATTTGCCCCGATGGTATTATCCCAGGGAAAAAATTATTTTGCTTCCGGCCGGGTTCGGGACCTGATCGAGGAGGATAACGGCTATTATGTTACGGTGAGGGACTCGGTCAACCAATATGTTTCCCTTATTTTGAACGGCACGATTCTGCTGGGCATCGGCTGCACCTGCGATGAATCTGCGGCAGGCAGGCATTGTAAGCATGAGGCAGCCTGCCTCTATCAGTTAGAGAAAAACCTGGGCAGGATCAGCCTGCCGGATCAGGATAAGGAGGGGACAGGGAAGGCGGTCAGTGACAGGAGGGCTGTCTCACATAACCAGGGTCCGTCTGAGGCAGCGGGATTTCTTCAGGGAAAGGATTCTGCGCTGACTCTTTCAGATAGTCCCGGGCAAAAGGAGGACGCGGGGGATTCCTCCCCTCTGCAGTCCGATACCCTTAAGGCCCTGGCAGACCTGGCTGACCATGTCAGCAGGGACCATCCGGTCCGGGAGGAGGATCGGCTCCTGCCCGGCCAGGCCGACTATCACTATTTTGATGGCGACCGGTTTACAGAGGGGCTCCACCTGTCTGATGAGATTCTGGGGGATGCCCGCCAATTGATAAAAAGCAAGGCCTACAAACCACTTAGGGTCAACCTTTTTTATGAGAAGGGGGATGAGGACGGAGACCTGGTCGGCGAGGCCTTCCTTGACAGTCCCGAAGGTGATTTCAGGAAATGGCAGGCTAAGATTCGCTTTCAAGCCGACAGGATTACAGATTCCTATTGCAGCAGCATTTCCTGCCATTACCGCTATGACCGGGAATCCTATCTGGAGAGAACCCTCTGCCGCCACCAGCTGGCTGCCATCCTGATGACGGCGGATTATCTTAAGAAAAACAATCCGGGCGACGCGACCAATTCCGCCGGTCTGGCCTTCATGGACAGGATGAGGGGATTGGGGGCCGGTCCGGATCCGGACCGGATTGGAAGCGGGGAAGGCGGGATGATCTCTGCTATGCCAGCAAGGCTGAAACTGGAACCTCAGCTCACCCTGGACGGGGATAGCCTGACCCTCTCTATGAGAGTTGGACAGGGTCGGCTTTATAAGATCAGAAATATACCGGAGACGGTGAAGAATATCCGCCTCCGCCGGGAACAGGTCTTTGGTTCGGACACCGTCTTTCCGATGGGAGAAGAGTACTTTGACCAGGCATCCCGTCCCTGGCTGGACTGGATGATGGCCTTGGCTGATGAGGAGGAGATGCGGGTCCGGGATTATGAAGACCAGTTCAGGAACCGGAGTCAGACTGCCCGGGAAGCCGGGCAGGAGGCAGGGAAGGTCCTTGCCTTAACGGATACGATATCCCTCTTTGGAGACAAACTGGACCGCTTCTATCAGATTGGCCTGGAAACAGGTCTCCCTTTGGAAGTCATTTTCAAGGAAAGGGATCCTGGCGGTTCGAGGGAAGAAAGCGGAAAAGAGAGCAGAGCGGGCTCTTCAAACAAACGGCGCAGGGATCAGCTGACCTTTGATGACCGTAATCCCCGCCTGCTGCTGGAGATCCATGCCGACATGGATAAGAATAGGGACAGTTTCAGAGGAATCGTGCTTAAGGGAGCCTGCCCCCGAATCTATCCCGGTTCCGACCGGGCTTTCTATGTGGATGGATCCTGCTTCTGCCGGATGGACCGGGATTTCTTCCGGGAACTCAAGCCCCTTTTTGAGGCAGCTTCCGGGGGCAGCATCCGGCTCAGGATCGGAAGGATTCATCTCCGGCGATTCTATCGGCAGGTTCTTCCCCGCCTAAGAAGACACATCGATGTTGTTGAATATGATGGAGATATCATTGCAGCCCACCTGCCTCCTTCTGTGGAGTTCAGGACTTTTCTCGACCAGGAGGATGGCCGGATTGCTGCCCGTACGGAGTGTTGCTACGGGGACCGCCGCCATTCCCTGACCGATGTCTGGCTGGAAGAAGAGGGAGAAAGCCGTCTGGCAGGCTACCGGGACCGGGAGACGGAGTGGGAGCTTGCCGGACTGATTTCCAGGTATCTTCCGGAACATTCGACGGAATATGAGATCATGTACTGCCCTAAAAAGGACGACCATGTATATGACTTTCTTAATGAGGGCCTTTCCAGGCTGATGGAATATTCCGAAGTCCATATGACCGACCGTTTCCGCCGCCTGAAACTCCGGGACCGGGCCAGAGTCAGGATGGATGTGTCAGTGGGTAATAATCTCATGGATCTGCGCATAGTATCGGAGGACCTCAGCCGGGCAGATCTCCTGGAGCTCCTGGACCGGAGCACCCTGAAGAAGCGCTTTATTAAGCTGGAAAATGGCGATTATTTCAAAATAGATGAAAATGAGACCGTGGAGGCTCTCCGCCTTCTGATGAACAATCTGGGGGCCACACCCAAAGAATTTGTGGATGGCAGGATGCATATCCCTGCCTATCGGGCCCTCTACCTGGAGAAAATGTCCGAGCAGGCGGCGGACCTTCTGTTGGACCGGGATGACCATTTCAAGGAGCTGGTCAAAGAGTTCAAGACCATCGAGGAGTCGGACTTTGCCCTGCCGCCATCCTTGAAAGATATTCTCCGCAAATACCAGAAGACCGGCTATCGCTGGCTGCGGACTCTGGATAGCAATGCCTTCGGGGGCATCCTGGCGGATGATATGGGTCTGGGAAAGACCCTGCAGACCATCACCCTTCTTCTGGCTGATTATCTTGAAAATATGGAAAGGAGTGAGGAAGAGCCTGCGACCACCCTTATTGTATGTCCGGCCTCCCTGGTCTATAACTGGGAGGATGAGCTGGCCCGTTTCGCCCCGGTCCTTATCAGCAGGATGATCCTGGGAAGCCGGGATGAGAGGAAGAAACAGATTGAGAATTATAAAGA
>CAMOVS010000121.1 GCA_946627575.1 uncultured Lachnospiraceae bacterium | reverse complement strand
AAGATCTCACTGACCTTTCCCAGTTCAATGCTGAGACGGTTTTTGTGGTTGTAGGTGACGAGCAATGTATCAAATTCAAAATCTTCCAAATCGACGAGACGCTGAATACGCATGGGGATATGCTCCTTTCTTATGGATTATTTTATTATTTTATATAGAAAATATTTCACCGGGCTTTGAGGGAGAGTTCCCTATACTATGATTATGCCCTCTCCTGTATTTATAGCACGAATAGAATGCATATGGAATGCGAAATCTTATGCAAGATCTGATGTGTGATCTAGCCCAGGATTTCATGCAGCATCTTATGCGGAATCTATTAAAAACTATAAAAAGGTGGCGAAAGAGCATACTTCGCCCTCTGAAACTCATTCATAGTATAGCACATAAAAAAAACGAAAAACAGAAAAAACTTGTACAAAGTACATAACTTTTTAGCAATTCAATCACCCAAAGAATGTGCAACGAAAAACCGAGGGTAAAAAGTTGCGCGAAGCAATGAGCCATGCGCATCCAAGACAGATGGCAGCCTATGGGAGCTTGCTCACAAATGGATGCCATCTGTCTTGGATGCATACGGCGAATGCCGCGACAGTGAGAGAGCAGAGCTCTCGAACCTGCCGGCATGGATCAGGAAGGGAATGCCGCGACAGAGAGAGAGCGGAGGTCTCGAACCTGTCGGCATGGATCAGGAAGGGAATGCCGCGACAGAGAGAGAGCAGAGCTCTCGAACCTGTCGGGATGACTCAGTGCAGAGGGCAGGGACAGACGAGCAGCCGGAGCCTGCACAGGTCAGAGCTTCTGTCAGGCTGAAATGATTCAAATGATTGACATGAGAGGCTGGGATATGATATCATATCAAATGTAATGAACATAGTTAACTAACAAGGTTAATCACTGGATTTGAGTACGGTATCTTTTGAAAGGGCTATTGGGAAGGGGACAGCAAAGACATAGACAGGAGGCGAGAGCTTTGAATGAGTATACTTCAATAACCGATGAACTTCAGGACCTGACGAAGAAGCTTATGAAGAATGATCAGATCCCGGATGGCCTGTACGATGAATACAAGGTTTTCCGAGGCCTTCGGAATAAGCAAGGCAAAGGCGTGCTTGCCGGTTTGACAGACATATCAACCGTTATTTCCAGAAAAGAAGTGGATGGGAAAATCATTCCTGTAGACGGGGAACTAAGATACAGAGGCTACCTTATTAATGACCTGGTGGAGGGCTTTACCAGTGAGGACCGGTTTGGTTTTGAGGAGATTGCCTATCTGCTGATCTTTGGAGAACTGCCTCAGGCAGAGGAGCTGGCCCGGTTCGAGGAACTCCTGGGCGGTTATCGGACCCTGCCTACTAACTTTACCCGGGACGTCATTATGAAAGCACCGGGCCGGGACATGATGAATACCCTGCAGAGGGGAGTTCTGACTCTCTACGGCTATGATAAGAGGGCGGATGATATTTCTCTGGTGAATGTTTTGCGCCAGTGTCTGTCCCTGATCGCTACCGTGCCCATGATGGCAGTTTACGGCTATCAGGCCTATAATCATTATCTGGAAGGGAAGAGCCTTTACATTCATTCTCCTCTGAAAGAGATGTCTACTGCCCAGAATATCCTGAGGATGCTGAGGCCTAATAAGAAGTTCACGGAACTGGAGGCAAAAGTACTGGACATTGCCCTGGTCCTGCACATGGATCACGGCGGGGGCAATAACTCCACCTTTACCAACCATGTAGTGACCTCTTCGGGAACCGACACCTATTCCGCCATGGCAGCCTCTCTGGGTTCCCTCAAGGGTCCCAAGCATGGCGGGGCCAACATTAAGGTGGTCCACATGTTCGACGAGATGAAGAAGGAGGTAGAGGATTGGACGGACGAGGAGGAAATCATGGTTTATCTGAATCGTCTTCTCAACAAAGAGGCTTTTGATCATTCCGGATTGATCTATGGTATGGGCCATGCTGTTTATTCCATCTCCGATCCCAGAGCCAGAATCTTTAAGGGATACCTGGACAAGCTGGCTCACAGTGAGGGCTACGGGGAGGAATTTGAATTCTATGACCGTGTTGAGAGGCTGGCTGTGGATGCCATTGCCGACAAGCGGAAGATCTTCAAGGGCGTGAGTGCCAATATCGATTTCTACAGTGGATTCATGTACCGGATTCTGGGATTGCCGGATCAGCTCTTTACACCTATGTTCGCCGTGGCCCGGATGGTGGGCTGGAGCGCCCACCGGCTGGAGGAGCTGATCAATGTTGATAAAATAATTCGTCCGGCTTACGAGAGCATAGCTCCAGATAAAGATTATATTCCGATGGGAGATCGAAGGAAATGATGGATACAAGTGAACCGATCGAGGAAATAGAAGAACAGCCTCCGGAGGAGTCTATAGACTACCAGCATCTGCTTGTTCAGATGAGGGATATCGGGGTAGGGCTGAAGCAGCTGTGCGGCCTTCCTCCCGGAGAACTGGCATTGTTGATTATATTGGCCAGGTGGACGTCAGATGAGCGGCCGATCCGCCCTTCGGAACTGGGGAAGGAGATGCATCTCTCAAGGCCTGCTATCTCCCGGATGCTTCGCAGTCTGAGAGAGAAGGGTTTCCTGGAACTGTCCAGTCAGTCCAATGATCATCGATATGTAAAGGTGGCTCTTACCGATGAAGGAAGGGCGAGCCTTAAAGAGGAATTAGGGCAATGCTCCGATGTGCTTAAAAAAGTTGTCGTCCGGATGGGCAGTAAAGATCTGCATCGCATGCTCAGTTATAACGAACTCTTCATGGGCTATCTGATGGAAGAACTGAACAGGAGGACCATATAAAAGAAAAGCAGATTCAATATTAAAATGAAGAGATAAAAGGCCGGAGATGCTGCAAGACAAGCATTCTTCGGCCTTTGCTTCCGTCAAATAGGGCAGATGATCAGATGATGAAGCGGCTTCCCGGATTATTCCTCACCTTTCTTTTCGTCGATAAAATGGTTGATGGTTTCTGTCAGAGCATGCTCTCCGGAAAGACGGTGAAGAGCTGTAAACCGGCAGATGGCAAAGAGCAGCCGGCCCAGTTCTTTATGGAGATCTCCTTCATCGGCCTCCTTAAGGGCGGCAGCTTCCAGGGCAATCAGGTGGGTCAGGATATCCCGGAAGATTTCTTCTTCTTCCATGGAAATGAGATTTCTTCGACCGGCCTTCTTAGCGATTTTCTGCCCCCGGATCAAAGCGGGAAAGGCGGCGGGAACCTTGTCAAACTCTTCCCGGATGCTTCCGTCCTCGGAGACATGGCCGTTTTCCTCAGACTTTAACCGTTCCCAATCAGCCTGCTGCTGGTCAGTGGATTCATAGCTTTTGCCCCCGAATACATGAGGATGGCGGTGGATCATCTTTCTTGTGATGCCATCGATTACATCATCGATGGTGAATTCTCCATAATCCTCAGCGACCTGGGCCTGCAGCATAACCTGGAAGAGAAGGTCGCCAAGCTCTTCAATCAGGTTGGCGGAATCGTTGGTACGGGTCAGGTCGGAAACCGCCTGGTTCACTTCGTAGGCCTCTTCGATCACATAAGGCTTAAGGGATTCGTGAGTCTGGGATTTATCCCAAGGGCAGCCATCCTCTCCTCGCAATGCCGCTACAACAGCCTTCAGCTCTTCGAATGTAAACATATATATCATCTCCTCTATGCAGACTGTATAATCCTTAGCAAAACAAGTATAACAGAAAGAGGATTGTTTTCCCAGAGTAATTCTTGTCTTCATAGCGGCAATTCCGGCCTGACTCCATATGGATCATGGCTTTTAAGAGTCATCATATGAGCTATAATAGTATCAGGGAAGGGACAGTTTGCCCTTGAAGATGAAAATAAGCGATGTTACAATCATTGCAAAGGTATGCTGCGGGCATTCTGCGGTCTTGGTTAATAATATAAGAGGAGCGGACAAGAAATGACGATCAATTATAAGACAACGGTGAATCTGGCCAACCGGACCCTCTATCTACAGGTAACAGGCATATTGCCTGAGTCGGTCTGGGATCGGCATATCCGGCTGCAGGCGGTATTTTCCCAGAGAAAAACCCGGAGGATCTTTCCTATGAAGGTGGAGATTCTGGAAGAGGATATGGACAGACTATTTACGGCGACGGCTAAGGTCCGTCTGCCCTACGTCTTCCGGGTTCCGCCCAAGCATGATGTAACCCTTACCTGGATTTTCTGGGCCGGGCGGGAAGAGATCGTGCTGGATGATCAGCCATTCCCGGTTAATAAGGATCAGTTTTCGATCAGGGATTACGGCCGCAAGAAAAGCCGGCTTAAGTACGGCATTTATACGGCTGTGATGCCCGCTATGCTGCTGGGTAATTATTTGTCTTCCGGAAAGAATATGGAGGCAGCGAAAAAGAAGACCAATGCCGTGGTATATCGTGGAAGCGGCTACAGTTATAGTCCCAGGCAGCGAAATACGGATTACTTTGCAGCCCGATACCAGAAGGAAGTCAGCCGCAATCCCAAACTCGAAGGCAACAAGATCCTCTTCCTGTCTGAGCGCCTTCCTGAGGAAGGCGGAAACCTTCTCTGTCTGATGGAAGAACTTAAGAAGGATCCTGAGATTGAAATTCTTGAATTCATCCAAACCCGGACCGTGGACAAGCTGAAGAAGAAGGAACTGAATGAATGCGCCAGAAAATGCGCCCAGGCACGTGTTATTATTCTGGAGGATTTTTATCCCCAGCTTCACAGTATCCACAAGCGGCCGGAGACCCGGATTGTCCAGCTCTGGCATGCCTGCGGAGCCTTCAAAACTTTCGGCTACAGCAGGCTGGGCAAGAAGGGTGTTGCCCCTCAGAGTTCTATGAACCATCGGAATTATGATCTTGTTCCTGTGAGCAGCTCCCGGATAAGTGATATTTATGCCGAAGCCTTTGCACTCAATCCGGATAACGTCAAGCCTCTTGGTGTGCCGCGGACCGATGTTTTGTTTGATGACGGTTACAAGAAGGCCGGAAGGGAGAAACTGTACAGAAAGTACCCTCAGCTTCGCGGATCCCGGGTAGTGCTTTTTGCCCCTACTTTCCGTGGGGACGGCAATAAGGATGCCTTTTATCCGCCGGAAGCGTTTGACCCGGAAGCATTTCTTTCCGGTCTGCCCGGAGATTGCATCCTCATCGTCAAACACCACCCCTTTGTGACATCTCCTCTGGGAGAAACCCCTGAGAATGATAGGATTCTGGATCTGACAGGAAAGGATC
>CAMOVS010000120.1 GCA_946627575.1 uncultured Lachnospiraceae bacterium | reverse complement strand
GCCGCAGCCCAGATCCAGAACCAGCCCCTCCCGGATTCCATGATGGACCATCTTCTCTCTAATGAATTGAGCCCATTGGTCATAAGGTACCTGGTCCATGAGTTCATCATAGACTTCAGCCAGGCTTTCATAAACTGCCATAGGCGAAACCTCCTTTTCTCCTTATCATAACCACCTCTCCTCAAAGCATGGGTGAGAAGATTCGCAGGAGACTCTGCAGAAGCCGGACGATAAAAGTTCTGTGGCATTGTTCAGGCGTTACCATACTGGACTGGGACATGGTTCTTATCATATCATCACGTATCCGGGCCACACTTTCATTTTCATAAAGGAATACACAATTCTCAAAATGAAGATAAAGGCTGCGGAAATCCAGATTCATCGTCCCGACCGTGGCGATGCGGTCATCGGTTACGGCACATTTGCTATGGATAAAACCGGGACGGAACTGATAGATTTTCACCCCTTCTTCCACCAGCTGGCCATAGTAAGACTGAGTCACCAGATAGACGATCTTCTTGTCCGGTATGCCCGGAGTGATAATCCGGACATCTACCCCCCTCTTGGCCGCCAGAATCATGGCCGTAATCAGCTCGTTGTCTATGATCAGATAGGGGGTAAAGAACCAGATATAGCGGGTTGCCGTACTGATCATATTCAGCAGCATCCCCTCCCCGATCTGCTCCCGGTTGAGGGGGTCATCCGAGAATGGAAGCACCAGACCTCTTTCCCCGGAGGATACCAGGTCTGTTTCCGGGGTCTTATAATCATCATAGGTCAGCTTATCCTGGGAAAAGGCATTCCACATCTGCAGGAACATGATGGTCATATTGTGGACAGCCTGCCCGCGGAGCCGGATACCGTTATCCTTCCAATAACCAAAACGCTGCTTAATATTGATGTATTCATCCGCCATGTTGATACCGCCGGTAAAGGCTACCTTTCCGTCGATCACCATGAGCTTGCGATGGTCTCTTGTATTGAATACGACAGAAAAAATGGGAATATAGCGATTAAAGGGCATGCATTTGATCCCTTTTTCCTGGAGAATCCTGGGATAGCGCCAGGGGATTTTACCGATGCTTCCCAGATCATCATACAGGATGCGGACATCCACACCCTGCCGGGCCTTTTCTTCCAGGATAGAAAGGATTCTGTCCCACATTTTTCCTTCTTCAATAATAAAGTATTCAAGAAAAATATAATGCTCTGCCTGGGCCAGATCTTCTAACATGACAGGAAAGCAGGCCTCTCCTGAATCATAGTAGTCCACCTCTGAATTCCGGCAGGCTGGAAAGCCGGATTCATTCTGTATGTAGCGGATCTGGGAGGCAGAAACCGGATCCCTTTCCGCGACTTCCTCGAGGATCTCCGGATCGATGATAAGCCATTTCTCACTCTCTTCCAGGGCCGGACCCATCCGCTTCCGGATCCTCCGGAAAGGCTGTTTGTTGCCGGTATAGAGATAGAGCAGGCCGCCCAGCATGGGAAACATAAGGATCAGAACCACCCAGGCCAGCTTAACCGCCGGATTATCCTTCCGGTTAATGATGTAAATAACGACCAGGAGGCTCAGCAAGTTAAGGGCAATGGAGATTCCCCGGCTGTAGGCCGCCAGACGAAGAAATACCAAGGTCATCCACAGGATCTGCAGAAGGATCAGCAGGGATACGATAATCAGCCGGTTGGTCGTGGCTTTCAATATTCTTTTCACCGGATCCCTCCTTTCCCTGCGCCGGATTCCTGTCAGCCGGAAGCCCTTTTTATGCGATGATTAATTACCAGAAAACCTGGATGCTATGCTCAAAAACGATCCCGGATCGCTCCGCCGCCATGCTCCTGCTCCATCCTGATTCCGGTCAAAGAATGACCGGAATGAAACGGTTCAGTGCAAAGGAATAGAGGTCAATCTCTACGACGGCTTCCCCCGTAATCTGCTCCAAAGCCGTCTTATAATATAACATCTGCCCTTTGTAGCGGTCAAGGAGGACTGCCTCCTCTCCTTCCCGGATCCGGTCGGTCTTATAATCGACCAGCCAGAGGCCTTCCGGTTTCCTGCAATAGAGGTCAATGATGCCCTGGACGATGACCATCTCCTCTGATTCCGTACCCGGGTAGACCATGCCGGCGGGAAGGCCTATGGTAAAGGGGGTCTCCTTATCGATCCGTCCCTCCCTGTCGGCCTCCGCAAGCATCCTTCCCTTCTCAGAGAAAAGGAAGGATCCGACATCAGCCCGGAGTCTGTCTTTCGGAAGCAGGGCCGTATCCGGCCAGGATTCCGTCACAATCTCAAGCTCTCTCTCCAGGTCATCCTTCGACCTTATTCTTGCAAACGGGATCAATTCCATAACCTTGTGGACCAGAGTTCCCCGCATGGAGGGTGAGAGACCGGCGGTTTTATCCTCCTCAAGAACCCTGTCCGCATAAACCCGGCTTTCCTCCGGGTCCTTTCTGATAAGGAGGCGGTCCTCTTGTTCGGGAAAGTCATAAAGCTGGACGGAGTCTGCCTGGGACATTGGTGACCCGTCCGGATCTTCGGCCGGCAGGGGCGCTTCATGGGCTCTCTTGAGCTCGGATACGGAGTATTTTCTCTTCCAGCGGCTTTCCTCCTGATAGGGATACACATAGGAGAAAGTTCGGCCGACCCTGCGGATATCTTCCTCAACTTTGCGAGCCCCTTGCTTACTGAGCTTATCCCCACTTTCCGAGTCCGTCAAAAGTGAAGAGAGGAAATCGTCGAAAGAAGGCTTTTCTTCCTGGTCTTCCTCTTCATAAAACCAATCTTCAAGCTGATTCCAGTGGAAGATCCTGACCTGGAGGCTCCGGGCCTCCTCCTCTCGAACATTCCTGCCAGCAGGTGGAAGAATACCGGTAAGTCCCCGGCTCTCCATGCACTTTCTCATGGAGGGATTGAAGGCCAGGGCAGGGAGCAGCCAGTCCATGTATTTTTGGGCGCTTAGTTTGTCAGGTCCACGCAAAGACCACTTTTCAGCCTTTTCCAGATCGGATTCCTTGATGCTACCGGTCAGGATCAGTTTATTCTCCGCCCGGGTCATGGCAACGTACAGGACTCTCAGCTCCTCCTCCAGGGTCTCCTGGAGGATCCGGTCTTTGATGGCCCTGTGAAGAAAGGAAGAATAGCGGATTCGGTGGTGGATATCCCTACGTTCCAGACCTATCCCCAGGTCGGGATGGAAGGCTGCGCTGCCCCGTATATCCTGCTGATTCATCTTTCCGGAAAGGTTGCTGACAAAAACTACAGGGAACTCCAGCCCCTTGCTCTTGTGGATGGTCATGATCCGGACCCGGTCGGCCTTATCTCCACCCGGACCGCCGGTTCCTATGTCCACCTCGTAGGTCCTTAGCTGCTTCATATAGCGGTTGAAATAAAACAATCCTTTGTAAGCAGTCTGTTCATAGTCCCGGGCCTTCTTAAGCAGCATAAGGAGGTTTTGTTTACGGTTTTCTCCGTCCTTCATCAGCTGCACATCATAGTAGAAACCGGTCTTTCGGTAAATATCCCAGAGGAGGACCGGCAGAGGGGTTTCTTTCTTCTTTTCCCTGAACTCATGAAGGAGATCCAGAAAAGACCGGATCTTATCTCCCAGAAGATCCTGATGATCCCGGGGATAAGCCATCATGGCATCGTAAAGACAGGCCCCTGTCTCCTCCTGACTGTTCTGGAAAATGCGAAGACAGGCCATATCATCTTCTGTAAAATTCCCTATGGAAGACATCATAACCGAAGCCATGGGAATATCCTGATATACATTATCTATAACCGCCAGGTAATTCATCATAACCCGGATCTCCCGGGTCTCAAAATATCCGGTCTGGTTCTGACACAAGGTGGGGATACCACATGCTTCCAGAAAATCGGCCATCTGTTCCGCCTTGTTTTTCACCGACCGCAGGAGGATCACCATATCGCCATAGCTATAACCCTCCTCAAGCAGTTCCAGAATCCGGCTGCCGATCATGGCCGTCTCAGCTATATAAGCTTCCGGGGCATCGGGATCCTCCTCGAATTCATCATCCCGCAGGAAAAAGAGCATCTCTGAGGACTCATCTGCCTTGTCAGAGTGGCTCTCCCCGGACTCAGATTCTCCGGAAGATGCCTGTTTGCCGCATCGCAGGGCCGTACGATCGTCATAATCCACCCCGCCGAAATCCCGGTCCATCAGCTGACGGAAGATAAAATTTACTGTGTGGATCACAGCCTGATCGCTGCGGAAATTATCGAGCAGGCGAATCTCCACCCCGGCAGCTTCTCTTTCTGCATCAGCAGGCCCTGCCTCCCCGCCCTGCCGGTCCTCGACGGGTATGTAACTGCGGCTGCGGCTTAAGAAGAGGTCCGGTCTGGCCTGACGAAAGCGGTAGATGCTCTGCTTGACATCTCCCACTGTAAAGAGCTGGTTTAAGCCCGGCTGATGGAGAACCTTAATAATGGTCTCCTGAATTAAGTTAATATCCTGGTATTCGTCGACAAAGATCTCCTGATAGCGGCCGGCCAGCTCCCGGGCAGTCTCTGTCGGAAGGGGATCTCCATCCTCCCGGTAGCTTTCTACCAGGATCTTCAAGGCAAAATGCTCCAGATCATTAAAATCATAAACATTTTTGGAGGCTTTTTTCTCATCATAGAGTCTTTCAAAGCGAAGAGTCAGCCGGGCCAGCTCCCGGATTACGGGCATCATGTCCCGCCCCTCCCTCAGAATCTCTGCTTCCTTCATAAAAAAAGTATGCTCAATCCAGCGGGACAGACGTCCTTTCAGACGGTCATGAAGGGCTTTGAGCTCTTCGTAGTCCGGGCGGCTCTTGTCATATTGATTCATCCCCCTTTTAGCAGGATAGTTTTTTCTCACTTCCTGCAGACGGTCTCCCATCTCATCAAAGGTCCCCGCCTCCATGAGATAGGTCAGATCTTTTGACAGTCTTTGAGCCAGCCGGTGAGATGGCAGGTCTCCCAGCTGATGGGCCTCTCCATAAGAAAGGATGGCATCCAGCCGGTCTTTTTCTGGTGACAGGTCGGTAATCACCTCACGTCTGTAATAAAAGAGCATGTCCTTTACGGCATCTCCAAGCCGGTCTGTCTCTTTGGTCCATCTGTCAAGCCAAAGGCCGGCATCGGGAAAGGCCCTGGTAAAATCATAGAGCTGGCGGATCAGGCTCTCGATGGCCCGGTCATCCTTGTCCGGTGCGTAGGCAGCGGCGAAGTCAAGAAAACTTTCTTTTCCTTCCGTATAACTCTCTTCGA
>CAMOVS010000119.1 GCA_946627575.1 uncultured Lachnospiraceae bacterium | reverse complement strand
ATGGATTTATCTTTTATAGTCTCAGTACGGGGAGGATAGGTTCCGGTAGTCTCCGAAACAAATTCTATACTGCGGTCCTTACTCCGATATTCCTTTCCATATATGGTAAAGGTGATGGTATGGTCATCGTGGGTTGCCCCTACAATATAGATAGGGTCTTTGAGATTATTCTTAAAGCGGAAATCCTTCTGATCGCCGGAGATAGCCGCATCCTCCGAAAGGTCTACGTAGTGAACCGTCATGGAATGATTGTTTCTCTCCAGAACTTCCAGTTCGGCGCGAAGAACTGCATTGTAAAGGGTGGTGGACACCTGACAGATCCCTCCCCCGTAGGTCTGGACCGTCGTCCCGTTCTCATAGGATCCTGCCAGCCGGTAGCCGTTATCCTTGGTAAATGGCGTTACCGCGTCATGGACAGAGAAAGTGTCTCCCGGATAGAGAATGGTCCCATTGATGTGGGCACATCCGTTCTCCACATTGATGCAGCGGCCATCGGAAGAACCGGCGTAGGATGTGGTAAAAGTTCCTAATTTATCCTTGATGACCGAATACTCGGCACGTGTGTGCTCTGCCTTGTCCTCCGTATAGTCAAGAGCAAAAACCATAGAGCCCTTCTCCCAGTTTCCCCGAGAAAGGCCGGAAATTACCTGGTCCGCGTTTTTCTCCAGATCCATATCCAGGCCATTCACTTCGTCCGTGATGATGAACCTGCCATTCTTTCTCTTGATGGTCGCGTCCTTTTTCTCTGCCAAAAAGGACTTCTCCACCGCAAGGATTTTTTTCCTGGCGACAGCCTCATCATAAGAAAAGTATATAGGGTAATCTACCGCTTTCTCGGTCAGTCCGTACACCGTCTTAAAACGGTCGATGATATTACCGGACTTGCCCAGCTTGCAGGCCTCATCGACCACCTCCGGATTGGACAGAGCCAGTCCAATCTCCGAAGCGGCAAAAGAGCTTTCCTTTTCACCCACCTGAAGAGTGATCATCTGTCCCTTCACACCATCCACGTAATCATTTATCTTCTTTCTGGCCTCCTGCTCCGTAAGTCCTCCCAGATCCATGCCTCCGACAGAAATGCCGGGATAGACCTCCTTAATATTAATATACTTGTCATAATACCAATAAGCCCCGCCGCCGGCACCGGCCAGTCCGATCACAAGAATGACCAAAAAGGCGATCCCGATTTTCTTTTTCCTGCTCATGTTAAAAAATACCTCGTAAAATACTAATTATTTCTGTCATTTGCCTTAATAACAGTATAAATATGCGATCATGCCTTGTCAAGTATTGGTCCTATTCTTCGGATGCATACTCAATATAGTCACTCTCGCTGGCAAAAAGAACGTATTTTCCATCGACGAAACCCATGTAGCCGCTTGCTGTTACATAACCCTTCATAACTGCCTCCTTCAAAATCATACTGCATCTTTTCATGAATCATCTTACATTTATAAGATAGCAAAAAAGGTGTCCAATAAAACGGACAGCTTAAGATTGTTTTTTTCAGGATAATCGGCTATGATGACATCAAGACCATTTTGGCATCATAATACCGAGACAGCCAGAACATCAGAAAGGAAGGCAGGCGGTATGAAAGGATATCTGATAGAAAAATACAGCAACATGGGGGCAGCTTATACCTGCCGGAGGCTGATTGAGGAAGCCGCCAAAAGAGGGATCCTCCTGGAACTGATCGGAGTCCATGATTGTGTACTTAAGGATGGAGCAGTATACCTGGTCCGGGGCCGGGATGAAAGAATCCTTAAGCCGGTAGACTTCATTATCAATCGATTTAAAACCGGCTTAATCAAGGATGCTATCAACCTGCTGGGGCAAAGATCCTACAATCCTCTGAAGCCTTTTTCCATCTATATTAATAAATACGAACAGATAAAGCATCTTGCTTCGCCTGCTATGATCATGCCCCGGTCGATCCTGGGCGATAGTGGGACCTCTTTTGACTCCCTCAGGAGGCAGCTGGGACTGCCCTTTGTCGCCAAGGGGCTTGAAAGTTCCATGGGGAGGGAAGTTCGTCTTATCCGGAAAGCCGGCGATATGGCAGATCTTTGCCACAGTCCCGACGGAAAGTTTTATCCGGAAAACAAGGAATGGTTATTCCAGGAATTTATCCATGACAGTTCGGGCAGGGATATGAGGCTTTTCTGCATCCGGGGCCGCATTGTATCCGCCATGGAGCGAGTATCCCTCCGGGAGGGCGACTTCCGTGCCAACGTAGCTCTGGGCGCCTCTGTGAGACCAATCCCTGTGACAGAAACCTTCCGAAGCATCGGATGGGATATCTATAAAGAGACCGGTTTGGACTTTATGGGGATCGACCTCCTCTACGGGAAAGAGAAGCCATATTTTTGTGAAATCAATGTCATGCCGGGGATCGAAGGAATGGAAATGGCTTCCGGACTTAACCTGGCCGGATGCATTATGGATAGGATCGCTGACGACTTCCAAAACAATAAAGAGGAAGCAGGAGAATTGTCATGATGAATCGAAAAGAGGCTGAAGATTATGTATACGCATCTTATCTGAAAGCATCCCGCTTCAGAGATGACCGGGCTCCTGATTCACAGATTCGGAACCCCAGACTAACAAAAGACCTGATCCAAAGACTGTCCGATGAAGCCGGCATTCCGGCAATTGTCATTACGGGCAGTAAGGGAAAGGGATCTGTGGCTGTGATACTTGCCGAGCTTCTAAGATCTTCTTTCAAAGTCGGCCTGATGACCAGTCCCCATCTCCTCTCCTTTTGTGAACGCTTTCAGGCAGATGGCTGCAGAATCTCCGACGAGGACTTCTGCAGATTGATGGACCGGGTTAAGGAGCTCCTGGATCCCATCGAAGCCTCTCTGTCCCCGGATGTCTGCATCAGTCCCATGGGAATTCAGACCCTGCTGGCCCTTCTATACTTCAAAGAGAAGGGCACTCAAATCAATATCTTTGAATGCGGCAAAGGAGCCCGGTACGATGATGTGAACCAGGTAAAGCGGGAGTACGCCATAATAAACCGGATCCTATCCGAACATCTCAGGGAACTGGGCCCGGACCTGAAGTCCATAGCTCGGGACAAATCCCATGTTATAAGCGGTCAGGAACGCTGTGTCTATATTGCCAGACAGGAAGATGAGGTCATGGAAATCCTCCTGGAAAGGGCAGACAGACTTGGCGTACCGGTCCGCTGCCTGGGGAAAGACTTTCAGGCAGATCAGATCCGGCTTGACAAAAAGGGGACGGTTTTCAATTTTGTCATGGGGCATTATAGGATGACTGATCTTCGCATCCCCCTCCCGGGAGGATTCCAGGCAGAGAACTGTGCCCTGGCCCTGGCCATCTACCTGGACATATTGGAACAGTATGATATGATTCCCCAAAAAGCATATCTCCCAGGGGACTCCATAACAGAGGAAAGCATAAAAAACCATCTGTCCGTCTCCATCAGGAAAAGACTTAGCAGAGTCCGGCGGACCGGCAGGATGGAAATTCTTTCAGAAAGCCCTTTCATCCTGCTGGACGCCTGCATACATGCAGAGAGCGCTCTTCAGATCCGCCAGCTGTTGGCAGCATTAAAGATCAACCAGGCATGTATCATTATCGGCATCCCGGATGACAAAGATTTTGAAGGAGTTGCCCGGGTCATGAATCCCCTGGCTTCTGAGCTGATCCTCACTCGTTCCCGTAATCCCCATTATATCTTTACAGACAGGCAGAAAGAGAGATTGAAAGCCCGGGGTATCCGGATCCGGCAGACGGACTGTCTATCCCAGGCTCTCTCCCTGTGGGCTGGCAGGGACCAAAAGGATCCCCTGATCATACTGGGAACGACCTCTCTGGTAAGCGAAGCAGAGCAAATCGTTTCCACTTCTGGAGATCATCCATTTCATCCATGCAGGTAAAGCCGCCAGGCTGCATTTTCATAAGGCCCATGAGAGCCCATGAGAGCTTCAGTAGCTCTTTTCTTGACAAACAGCTCAGGTTAGATTATTCTAATATATATTTTATAACCAATACGGAGGTTTGCAATGCATACAGAAAGTTTGAATGATTCATCAGATGCCTCCTCATTGACATCAAACAGTTCTACAGAAAACTTAGCCCGTGACTTTACCCGGCTGCATATCGACAATGCCCAGTCCATTGCCCTTCTTACCAGTGCATTTTGCATTGGCGGGGAAGATGGTGTCTTAATCTGGCTTAAGAGCCGGTGTTCTGATACTTCAACCTATGCCATGGATATATGCAGTCATTTTGGATTAACACCGGGTCGGGTTGCCAATATCGTAAAGAAACTGGAAGAAAGAGACTATATCAGCCGCAGGCCGGATCCTGAGGACCACCGTCGGAGCAGGATAGATCTTACACAAAAAGGCAGAAATCAGGCTGACAATCTTCTGCGTCAGATGGAAGACCATCATAGACAGATCATCCGGGTGATTGGAGAAGACAACGCCCGGCATTGTATCGAATTTATGAATCAGATTCTGTCACAACTGGATAGGAATCTGATTCCCGGGATATCGAGCTGACTCTTTACCCATCATTTGCTTGAGGAGAACTTCCTCCTCAGGCATTCTTTTGTGTTAATTAGTTATTACTAATAATTATTAGAAGAAACTATTTTCAGTATCAAAACATTTATGTTATACGTTTTGTAACAGTTCAGTTCCCTGCCTTCTAGAGACAGAGACGCAATCGTCATGCCTGCGGCTTGGTTTTGAACAGTTACGAGCATACATCAGATGAGGAGAATAATTATGCCGGTATTAGGATTAGATCAATTGAAGCTGGGACAGCCTGCCATCATTGATCAGGTGGGAGGCGAAGGAGCTTTGCGCCAGCATTTTCTGGATATGGGCGTCATTCCCGGAGCCCGGGTACAGATCGTTAAATATGCTCCCCTGGGGGATCCTATGGAATTAATGATCCATGGATATGAACTGACCCTTCGTCTCAATGATGCTGCAAAAATTCAGGTAGTTCCCATCGACAAGGAGGAATCATCTTCTGAGAAAAAAGAATCAGAAGATTTACAATCCCCCAATGTTAAGTATCAAAGCAAACAAGAGCATCCTGGTCTGGGCCAGGGGGGACTCTATCATCCTCGGGGAAGCGGAGATCCTCTGGAGGAAGGAAGCAAGCTCACCTTCGCTCTGGTAGGAAACCAGAATAGTGGTAAGACAACCCTCTTTAACCAACTGACCGGAGCCAACCAGCATGTGGGCAACTTCCCCGGCGTCACCGTGGACCGG
>CAMOVS010000118.1 GCA_946627575.1 uncultured Lachnospiraceae bacterium | reverse complement strand
CAGGAGACGATCGCTTCGATTGATCCTCTTCCCGGCGCCAGGGAATTCCTGGATGAGCTGCGGTCCATAACCCAGGTTATCATCATAAGCGATACATTTACCCAGTTTGCCCAGCCGTTGATGAAGAAGCTGGGATGGCCTACTCTCTTCTGCAACACGCTGGAGGTAGCAGAAGATGGTACAATAACCGGTTTTAAAATGAGGATCAAGGATTCCAAGCTTTCTACGGTGAGGGCCCTTCAA
Organism: uncultured Lachnospiraceae bacterium; assembly: GCA_946627575.1. Classification (GTDB taxonomy): domain Bacteria; phylum Bacillota; class Clostridia; order Lachnospirales; family Lachnospiraceae; genus Anaerobutyricum. The sequence continues at coordinate 5,018 of CAMOVS010000118.1, read as the reverse complement.
TCTATCGGCTATGAAACCATAGCCTGCGGGGACAGCTATAACGATCTGGCCATGATTCAGGCCGGAAAGACCGGATTTTTATTCAGGAGTACAGACCAGATCAAAAAAGATTATCCGGATATACCGGCATTTGAAGAATATGACGAATTCCTGGCAGCTCTGAAAGGAGCTTTGGCTTGAGAAAGGATTAGATTATGGAGATCGCTAAGAACCTTTTATTGCTGATTGTCGGATTCGTGATGCTTATAAAAGGAGCGGATCTTTTCGTGGACGGGGCATCGGGCATCGCTAAGAAGTTCGGCATTCCTGAGATTATCGTGGGATTAACGATCGTGGCTATGGGAACCAGCGCCCCGGAAGCTGCCGTCAGTATAGCAGCAGCCCTTAAGGGCAACGGGGATATCACCCTTGGTAATGTCCTGGGAAGCAATATACTCAATGTCTTTATTATCCTTGGCATTACCGCGCTGATTATACCGATTGCCGTATCGGAGAGCACCATTCGGATCGATATGCCATTTATGATTCTGGTGACTTTTGTTCTCCTCATCACCGGCCTGCGAGGCGGGGAAATCGGACGTCTGGATGGCTTGCTCATGTGGGCTTTCTTCATATTATATATGGGCTATCTTTTTTACTCTGCCAGACACAGCATGAAGGCGGAAGCCCATAAGAAAAAAGAACGGACCAGGCCGGTTCCTTTGCTGCTGCTATTTACGGTGGCCGGCGGGGCCATGATCATAATCGGCAGTAACATTACCGTTAATTCTGCCAGTGAAATTGCGGCTGATCTGGGAGTCAGCGCCAGGGTGATCGCCTTGACCATCGTGGCCTTCGGCACTTCTTTACCTGAGCTTGTTACTTCGCTCACTGCAGCCCGCAAGGGCAATGCGGACATTGCCATCGGCAATATCGTGGGCAGCAATATTTTTAATATACTATTTGTTGTGGGCACGACGGCTTTGATCACGGATGTTGCCTTTGCTTCTAAGTTCCTGTTTGATATGGCTGCTGCCATCGCCGCAGCGGTGATCGTCTGGCTCTTTGCCCTGAAGGACAAGAAGCTGAGCCGGATGTCCGGAGTGATTATGCTCCTTCTTTACGCAGCCTATCTTATTTATATACTGATGGGGTAGATGAAGCAAAAGGTCACGGAGTGCAATTGACATTTAAGCATGCTTAGGTTATGATGTAAGCGGGTATTTTACTAATTATTAAGACTGATGGCTTATTAATCATAAATGGATGGTCAGCTGTCTGACAGGAAAGGAGTAAATGATGAGTTGGAAAGTATATCGTTGTGATATTTGTGGAAATGTTGTTCCTACATTAGAAGATGGGGATGCTCCCATCTGCTGTAATCAGCCCATGAAGCTTCTCAAGGCCGGCACTACCGATGCTGCTCTGGAGAAGCATGTTCCCCAGGTTACCGTAGAAGGTAATAAAGTGAAGGTTGTAGTAGGCTCTGTAGAGCATCCTATGCTGGCAGAGCATTTCATCACTTTCATCGCGATCAATACCAGCAAGGGCGGACAGATCGAGAGACTTGCTCCCGGGCAGAAGCCGGCTGCAGAGTTTACCTTAGAGGACGGTGAGGAATTCATCTCCGCGATCGAGTATTGTAACCTGCATGGCCTCTGGGAAGGCAAATAAGCCGGGCAGGAATTGTATCAAAGCGAATAGAAAGATTCAGGGGAGCTGCTTAGCCGGCTCCCCTTCTTTACTGGAGGAATAACATGTGGCTGGCAGATCGTTGGAAAGAATATGAAGTGATTGACACAAGCGGAGGGGAGAAGCTGGAGCGCTGGGGAAGTCAGATTCTCGTCCGGCCCGACCCGCAGGTAATATGGCATACAAAAAGGACGGCCCCTGGATGGAAGAGGCCCAATGCCCACTACCATCGAAGCAGCAGGGGCGGTGGATCCTGGGAGTTCTTTGACCTTCCCCAGCAATGGGATATTCACTATGATAAACTGACATTTCGTCTGAAGCCCTTTAAGTTCAAGCATACCGGTCTTTTTCCGGAACAGGCTGCCAATTGGGACTGGTTTTCCGGCCTTATCCGGCATGCCGGCCGTAAGATCCGGGTGCTCAATCTCTTTGCCTACACCGGAGGAGCTACTTTGGCAGCGGCAGCAGCAGGGGCCTCTGTGGTCCATGTGGATGCCGCCAAGGGCATGGTGAGCTGGGCCAGGGAGAATGCCCAGGTTTCGGGGCTCTCCCAGGCGCCGGTCCGCTGGCTGGTGGATGACTGCCTCAAGTTCGTACAGAGGGAGCTCCGGCGGGGCAATCAATATGAGGGGATCATCATGGATCCTCCTTCCTATGGAAGGGGACCCAAAGGAGAGATCTGGAAGATCGAGGACAATATATATGACCTGATTAATCTTTGTTCCGGCCTCCTCTCCGACAACCCCCTTTTCTTCTTGATTAATTCCTATACCACAGGTCTGCAGCCCGCGGTCCTTTCTTATATGATGGGGACATTGATTCAGAAAAAATATGGAGGCAGGGTGGAAGCCGATGAAGTCGGGCTGCCGGTGACATCCACCGGCCTGGTGCTGCCCTGCGGGGCTTCCGGCCGCTGGACGGCCGGGGAATCCATTTGACACTTGTACAAATTCAGGACTTGCTTCCGGCCCTGACGCCGGATTAGGATCCATCCGGACTTCTGATATAAGGACAGGTAATTATCATGACTAAGAATATGAAGTCTTCCAAAAGTACATCGAGAAAGGCAGCGGTCTACGGTATGTTTCTGGCTCTGGCCCTGGTGGCAGCTTATATTGAACGTATGCTGCCCCTCCAGGTTGGGATACCGGGAGTTAAGCTGGGTCTTGCCAATATCGTAACTATGGTCCTGCTCTATACGGCAGGCCTTGGCCCGGCCATCACGGTAAGCATTCTGAGAATCCTTCTGGCGGGCCTCCTCTTTGGCAGCGGCTGGAGTATGGTTTACAGTGCGGCAGGAGCTGCCTTAAGTCTTCTTAGCATGTGGATTGCGAAAAGGACAGGATTCTTCTCTGCCGTGGGTGTCAGCATTATTGGGGGCGTATTCCATAATGTGGGACAGGTATTGGTGGCTATGGCCGTCCTGTCCACAAAAACTCTGATCTTCTATCTGCCCATACTGATCCTGTCCGGTCTGGCGGCCGGCCTGGCCATCGGGATCCTCTCAGGTCTTCTGAGCAGGCGCCTGCTTCCTGTCATCCGCAATGCCGGCCTCTTTTGTCTGGTCTTCTGTCTCAGTCTGACGACATCAGCCTGCAGCGGTCTTGCCGGGTCCGGCTGGGGTGGTAGCGGGACAAAGGACGATTCAGGATCAGAAAAAAGCTGGCAGCTTAACGATTTTGTCATGAGTACTGTCCTGACAGCCACGGTTTACGGGGGTGAGGATGTGACAGGCCGGATCAAGGACCGGCTGGACCGGCTGGAGCACGAACAGCTCTCCTGGAGAGATGAGGATAGCACAGCAGCCAGAGTCAACCGGGAAGGAGAATCCATACAAGGCGCGGAAGTGGAAGCTGATTTTGCCGGGTGGGTGGACCGGTGCCTTCAGCTGGCATCCGACAGTCAGGGGGCCTTCGACCCGTCCATCGGCAGCTTAACCCGGCTTTGGGACATCGAAGGTGATCATCCAAAAGTGCCGGACAAAAAAGATCTTGATGCCGTGATGAAAGAGGTCGGATATGAAGGCATACATATTGACATGGATGCTGATGACAATACAGATGTCAGCGGGCCGGCAGCCGGCGGAAAGAGAGATGGTAATGAAAGGGCGGCCCGGATCCGGCTCGGCGGCGGAAGAACCCTGGACCTTGGGGCGGTAGGCAAAGGCATTGCCTGCGATCTGGTCCGGGAAGATCTGGAGAATGATAAAGACAAGGCAAAAGCAGTAACCGGGGCTGTGGTCTCCGTGGGCGGCAGCATCCTGGTCTGGGGCGACAAGCCGGACGGGTCTGACTGGTCGGTGGCGATTCAGGATCCCAGAGGAGCCGATGGAGAATACATGGGTGTTTTATCCCTGGATGAAGATACTGTGGTATCTACATCAGGAGACTATGAGAAGTATTTCGAAGAAAACGGGGTCCGATATCATCATATCCTTGACCCCCGCACAGGATATCCCGCTGACAGCGGCCTGATCTCTGTCACGGTGGTATGCGAGAACGGACTCCTGTCCGACGGCCTGTCTACCGCCTGTTTTGTTCTGGGAGCCGACAAGGGGCTGGAATTGCTGAACCAATATGGGGCGGAAGGTATCTTTATCGATGAAGAGAAGAAGGTAAGGGTTACGGATGGAATAAGCAGCCGTTTCACTATTTTGAATGATGATTACAGGAAGCAATAACCATTTTCCGGATCCTGGCTAACTGATTTTGAATAAAGAGATTGGAATTTTCGCAATCTTATTCTGCGGTTTCGGCGTGAAAAACTTCAGCAGATGCGATATACATAGGAGGATTCATATGCTCAAAAAGGTCATTTTATTATATAATGTAGAATCTCCTTCTTATAAGAAGGCCCTGGAAGATTTCTGCGAGGGGAAGGAGATTAATCTCCGCTATGTGACAGCCGACGAGTATGACGTTCCCCTTGGCTTCCTTGCTTACGGTAAGGAGGAAGACAGGGCAGAGTATATAAGGAAGGAAAAAGGCAGGGAATTCAAAGATCCCATGATGGTATTCTCCGGTTTTGCCGGAGACAGTCTTTTCACCCTTCTCAAAGAATTGCGGGCAGAAGGGATCGGCACCACCGACCTCAAGGCTATGATGACGGAGCACAATGCGGTCTGGGATTCCCTGGCTCTCCGGGATGAACTTCATAAAGAACATCAATATATGAAGGAAATGGCGGCCAAGGCCCGCTCAGAGCATCAAGGATGATCCGCAGCACACAAAATGTTAGCATAAAAATTGCAAAAACCTCTTGATTTCTTTGTTGAATGGTGTATAATTAGGGATGCTGTGTGACATGATAGCTGTGAAGCGTGAGGTTGCTGCATGGGCGAAAGCACA
>CAMOVS010000117.1 GCA_946627575.1 uncultured Lachnospiraceae bacterium | reverse complement strand
CGTTTCCCTGAAGCCCCGCGGAGGCCCGTGCTGTCCGCATTTCCGGCCACTCTTGAGAGCAGCCGCAGGGAGGAGTTTCAGTCCGCCATAAGAAAGATGATCAGGGCGTCAGGTGCAAGGATCGGCGAATTCAACATAGAAGGCTTTTTTACAAAAGAAGGAAGGTTCTTTATCATAGAGATCAATCCACGGCCGGCTGGATACTATAGCCAGCAGGATATTCAGTTATCCAGCGGGGTGGATTATACAAAACTGCTTGTGACGACTGCCCTTGGAGACTTGTCCTACTATGAAGAGCTCAAAAGCTTCCGGCGGCGGAGAAGACATGTATTATCCTATGCAGTGTTCAGCTTCCGGTCAGGAATCTTTGATCATGTGCATATTGACCCTTCCATCAGGGATGCCCTGCTGACCTTCCGGCCCTTCCCGGGAGGAGAACCCGGCGCTTACATAGAGGATATTCACGCAGACAACCGTCCGGTCGGCATGGCGGTGTTTGGATTTGACTCAGAAGAGGAATTAAACCAGGTGCGGCTTAATATACGTAAACTTGTGTATGTTGTCCTTAAGGATGCTGCAGGCGATTAATTTTTGAGGAATGCAGACTATTTGCAGACCGAATATGTTAAATTATTACGAGCGGCTGCCGGCATGCAGGACCGTCTGGATGTGGTTGCTGCCAGGGTTTTTGAAGATGAATTAAGAATTGAGTTTGAAGATCCGGCACACAGCCAGGACGAGGAACGGTATATCAGATGAGAGATGACTCCCTCCTCTTTAGGGGGGAGAAAGAGTTCACTTCTATCAGTGGGAGTCCAATCTCCCATCTGATATACGCTCCGCGAGGATGCGCACGGATTCGGATAGGAAGAATGTCAGCAGAGCTGACCCGAATCCGGCGCCAAGACTCGCAAGTGAGTCTTGAATGAAAAAGATAGATATTATATAAAAGTACAGGAGGCAGGTATGTTTGAAAAACTGGAGAGAAAGATGGTGAATGCACTGTTATTTCTCGATTTATTTAAAATGAAGACAAAGATTCCCAAAGACTTTACTAAGGTTATGGAACTTCAGAATAAGCGGGTTCAGAAACTGGTAAAGAAGGCCTACAAGATTCCCTTTTACAGGAAAAGATTTGACGAGGCCGGGGTGAAACCTTCCGACATCAGGACGGGAGATGACCTGGCCAAGCTACCTCTTCTTACCAAGGACGAGCTGAGAGCCTGGATGAATGAGGAAGCCAAGAAAAAGAAATACGACTCCTGGTACCATGACACGACCAGCGGTTCTTCCGGCGTTCCCCTGATGCTGCTGGTATCCCCTAAGGAAAAGGCTTACAACATGGCCAACTGGTTCCGTGTTATGATGGTGGCAGGCTACAATCCCTTTTTCGGCAAGACCATGAGCCGGAAGAGCGCCCACAGCATCAGCGGAGGTCATGACACATTCCTCCAGCGTTTCGGCATCCTTCGCCGGGGCTTTGTTGCCCAGTACGATCCCGAGCCGGAGATCGTCAAACAGATTAATGCCTACAAGCCGGATTTCCTCTATATGAATAAGAGTGAATTCATGCGGATCTGCCTGTATTGCAAGCAAAACAAGGTCAAGCTGGCCAAGCCCAAATATTACTGTCCGACAGGGGAAAAGATAGATGATACCGCCCGCAAGCTCTTTCGGGAGATTCTGGGACCGGGAATCATCGATTCCTACGGGACGGCTGAGACCGGAGCCGCCATGGTTCGTCTTTTCTCCAGCAAGGAATACGTGGTTCACAACGATTCTTTTGTGGTAAATATCTACGATGAGAAGAATCAGCCGGCTTCCGAAGGCAATATCGTTGTCACACCCCTTTATAAGACCGACCTGCCCCTGATCAACTATGCCATCGGGGACCGGGGAACATGCGAGGTCAGGAACGGCGTGCGCTTCATCACCAGCGTTCAGGGCAGGATGAATGATTTCTTCCGCTATGAGACCGGAGAGGTCACCACCTTCTTCGAGATTGCCCCCATTATCGCCCACTACGATGACGTCTTCCAGATCCGTTTCATCCAGGAAGACTGGCACAAGATTCACATCCAATGTGTCCAGAACAAGGAACTTTCCACCAAATCACTGCCCGAGATCGAAAAAGACCTGACAGAAAAGCTCAACGCTAAGTTCAAGCATCCCTTTGAGATCGAGTATGAGTGGATGGATTCCATTCCGCCGGATCCCAACGGGAAGCTCAGGATGATCGTATGTAAGGTGGGAGAATAGGGTAATAATATGATAGAGACAGAGAAAAACACGACAGAGGCCGGTCAGATTCCGGCCTCTATGATTGAAAAAGCACAAGAAAATACCAGGAAAAGCAGCAAAGCCAACCTGAACCGGATGGCCCTGACTTCCGGCTTTTTCTACATACTGGCCCAGCTCATGGTAAGAGGCCTGACCTTCGTTGTGACTCCGATCTACACCCGCATGCTGAGCACGGCCCAATATGGAGAGATCCGGGTTTTCGAGTCCTGGCTCCTGATTGCCTACCCTACCATGTCCCTCTGCCTGTGGAAGAGCGCCGATGTGGCTAAGTATGACTATAAGGACAAGTACAATGCCTACATCTCCAGCGTCCATACCTTATCTTATATAGCGATCGCTCTTTGCTTCGGCATCTGCCTGATCTTTAAACAGCCGGTCCAGGCCTTCTGTTCCATGGATGACCTTATGTTCTACATCTGCTTTGCTTATGTGTTCACCTATACAAGCATGCTTTATCTTCAGCGTAGAGACAAGCAGATGCTGCGATATAAGTTCAGCACGGCGGCGACCCTGCTGACCATCGTACCGGGCACCTTCCTGTCCATCTACCTGATTTATCGGGGCAGGGTCCAGGGCCTTTATGACAGTCTGGTTCATCGCCGGATCATCGGCTACTATATGCCTCAGATTCTAGGCGGCGCCATCATCGCAGTGGTGCTTCTTGCCCAGGGCCGCAAGCTTTTTGATAAGGGATACTGGAAATACGGACTGGCCTACAGCCTTCCGCTGATCCCGGAAGCCCTGTCCATCCAGATCATGAATCAGTCTGACAAAATCATGATCCAGCACCTGGTCGGCAAGGCAGAAACAGGTATCTTTGCTTTGGCAACCACGGTTTCCTTCATCATCTGGATCCTGGAAGACTCCGTATGGAATGCCTGGATCCCCTGGCTCTATGAGAAGATTTCCCGAGATGAAACCAGGGATATCATCAAGCCCTGGACTGCGGTTATGCATGCCTTCGGCATCATGTCCTGGATCCTGGTAATCCTTGCGCCGGAGGAGATCGCCATCTTAGGTCCCAAAGCCTACCGGGCGGCCATGTTCCTCATCGCCCCCATGGTTACGGGAACCCTCTTCCGCTTCTACAGCTACAGCTACTCAGCCATCCAGAATTATTATAAGAAGACCCAGTATGTAGCAGCCGGGACGATTGGCACCATGATCCTCAATGTTATCCTGAACTATGTATGCATCATCAATTTCGGGTATATGGCTGCAGCCTACACCACCGCCTTCAGCTACATCGTATTGCTTATCGTCCAGGGCATCCTGGAGTACAAGATCACAGGACGGGTTATCGTTCCTTTACGAAAGACCCTGATGATTGCTGTCTTTTACGGTGTAGTCAATATCGCATCCATGGAACTCTTCTACCTGCCCTGGTTCGTCAGATATCTTGTACTGATTCTGGTAACAGGCGGCGCCTTCTTCATTATGAGGCCTCAGCTGGAAGGGGTACTTAAGACCTTCCGGAAGAAGAAATGATGGTGTTATTTAGAATTGTTTTTCAATATTGTGATAAAGCTCCTTGTATGTTAAACTAAAGTCGATATAAGCAATAGTTAAAGGCGGCAATTACAGTCAGCAGATCATCAGGAGGGAGAATATGGCGAGTAAAGAAAACATTGATGTGAACAGTCTGCCGAAGGGACTCACACAAAAAGAGCTGTTGAAACAACCGGAACTTAAAAAGATTAATTCATGGTTTACCTGGGCAGGAGTGGTACAGATCCTTACAGGGTTAATGAATATGGGCATGATAGGTCAACAGGCAGCTCAATTAGAGCAGTCGGGCTACAAGCTGAATAGCGGAGTGATGGCACTATTTAGCGGACTATTCTTGTTCCTCGTAGTAACAGGTATTCTGCTGCTGGTGATGCGGTCGACTGCTATGGCATATGTGGTAGGAATCAGTGCTATCGCAGTAGCGATATATGCCGTATCTCATGGAGGCACGGTAGGCGTTGGCATTGTAGCGGCTGTTCTCGCTATTGCAGGTGCCACAAAGCTCCAGAAGGTATGGAGAGAGTACCAGGCTGTGCAATAATTATTACACGAACAATTATACGAATACATATAAAAAGGCCTTGCTCCACAGTGATCCGGAGCAAGGCCTTTTTTTGTTTCATTTTTTACTTGATTTTAAATGATTGTTTATTCTACCGTAATCTCCACCTTGTCCATGGCCTCAAAGAGGAGGTCCTGGGCTTCCTTAAGGGTTTTCCCTTTGGTGATGACATGGCCCAGACGGTGGGGGCCGACGTGGAACTTGTGAACCGGGTCGCCCGGCTGGTAGTCAAACTGCACTTCCACGATGTCCTCATTGGGTTCATTGTGGTCGGTCTGGGACCGGATGACGCCGTCCTTGTCGCTCATGAGCAGATGGCTGGCATTGGGGGTGTAAGGACCGCTGCAGTCAAAGTGAGGATCCTGCCCCAGGGCAGTAAGAAGGATCTTCTCATAGTAGTCAAATCCATAGTAAATGGCTGTAAGCTCGGTCAGGCAGGTGGCACCGGCCCGGCCGCCCAGCTCCAGGACATAGGTCTGATTGTCCTTGAGAATAAAGTCAGCATTGATCGCGCAATTGTTAAGCCCCATGGCAGCGGCGGCGGCTCTAAGCTGCTTCTTACAGTCTTCGATGACTTCTTCACTGAGTTCGTAAGGAGCAAAGTGACCGATGGGGACTCCGGTGTCTCCATGGAAGACATAATCTCCATGGGGAAGGATAAACTGGACCTCTCCATTATAGACAAAGGCCTGGGCTCCGAATTCTTCACCTTCTATAAACTCCTCGATCAGATAATAATCCTTTCTGGTGTTTTCCTTAACATAGGCCGTAGCTGCTTCGAATTCCCCGAAAGAGTCTACCCGGATGATGCCCCGGCTTCCGGAGGAGTCGACCGACTTGAAGATCAGGGGGAAATTAAGACCAGAGATCGTTTCTTTTACATCCGGATCGTTAAAATAGACTTCACGGAAGCGGGCAGGGCGAACACC
>CAMOVS010000116.1 GCA_946627575.1 uncultured Lachnospiraceae bacterium | reverse complement strand
CCTTGTCCAGGGACATAACGATAACAGCGGCAGCTGCATCGTTGATACCGGAAGCGTTAGCTGCAGTAGTCACACCGTCCTTACTGAATACCGGACGAAGCTTGGAGATGGTCTCCATGTTGCAGCCTTCGATCTTATGCTCGTCTGTATTGTGGATCTTGTCACCCTTTCTGGTGTGCTCCACGATATCGATCATTTCTTCCTTGAACTTGCCTTCCTCAGTTGCCTTGCAGGCACGCTCATGGCTCATAACCGCCAGTTCATCACACTCTTCACGGGTGATATTGTACTTCTTCGCTACGTTGTCTGCTGTTACTCCCATGTGACCGCCGGACAGCTCATCATAGAGGGCGTCATGCAGAAGGGCATCATAGAACTCAGCTCCGCCCTGATTGGGAATACTTCCCATACGATATCCAAGACGTCCCTTGGGAAGAAGGAAGGGAACCTGTGTCATGTTCTCAACACCGACAACCAGGCCGATCTCGGTCTTGCCCAGCTGAATGTCATCACATGCGATCTCAAGAGCACGCATACCGGATGCACAGTTCTGGTTTACGGAAACAGCATTGCTCTCGATGCTCATGCCCAGTCTCATGGAAACCTGTCTTGCCGGGAGAGATCCCTGCATGGATGTATATACCTGACCCATAACGATCTCATCTACATCTTTGGCATCAATGCCGGCACGATTGATGGCTTCTTTTCCGACTGCGATAGCCAGCTCCCTTGCAGATACGTTCTTGAACTCTCCACAGAACTTGCCGATGGCTGTACGACATGCGCTAACGATTACAACTTCTTTTGTCTGCATAATCATCCTCCTTAAAAAGGTAAAAAAGGCAACGGTTTTCTTAGCTGCAACTTAGTTTGTTACTCAAAGATTTCGGGCCTCTATATTAAAGATAGCCTTATCATACATGGTTTTTTGCAGGATGGCAAGAGGCGATTGATAAAAAATAAACAAATACAGTAAATTGTATACTTTTTTAGAACACTGCCCTTCATGCACCGGGTAAACGGCCTGGCAATACTCCCGGATTATCGATCCCGGGCTGTCCCCAATTGCCAGAAGGCCACCGCTGAAGCCGCTGCTACATTGAGAGAATCCACCCCGCCTGTCATAGGGATCATGACGGTGTAATCGCAGGCTGCTATGGTCTCCGGTTTCAGGCCATCCCCTTCCGCTCCCAGGATAACAGCCAGCCTGTCCTCCGCCATCAGGGCCCGGTCATCGATGCTGACGGAGTCCTCGATCAGGGCCATCGCCGCCGTCTTAAAGCCCAGGTCATGAAGATAGTCTGTCCAGGGCATTCCCTGTCCCCCTTCCCGGACATCCAGATAAGTCCAGGGCACCTGGAAGACGGTCCCCATGGAAACCCGGGCTGCCCTTCTGTAATAGGGATCGCTGCAGGCATGATCCAGAAGAACAGCTTCCATACCCATGGCTGCCGCCGACCGGATAATAGCCCCTACATTGGTGGGATTGGTTACATTTTCCAATACGGCAATTCTTCTCCTGCCCCGGCATAATTCCTCGACCGAAGGAAGATCCGGCCTTCTGATGCAGGCCAGCATGCCCCGGGTCATGGGAATCCCGGTCAGCGACCGGATCACTTCCGGCGGCCCGGAATAGACAGGAACCTCGGGGTATCTCTCCATCAGTTCTCTGGTCAGATCGTCAATCTGGGCTTCATCAATCAAAAAAGACTCCGGACGACAGCCGGCTTCCAAGGCCCTCCGGACAACCCTGGGGCTCTCCGCAATAAAAACCCCGCCAAAGGGAGCATCCCTGTGGAGAAGCTGCCGCTCATTACATCTGGCATACTCATTCAGACGTGGGTCCTGCAGGTTGTTAAGTTCTGTAATTCTCATTGATCTTTCCTCCCGCCTAGTCCACTTTTACAGCAACTTATTCAAAACCAGACTCCAGACGTCTTTAACGGTTCTCAACAGCTGCCGGATTCTATTCAAAGTATAGCACAAAGCAATAGATCCGTGCGATCTTCTTTCCAGCCTGTTTATAAAAAGCAAACAAGTTAGGCAAATCAGGATCATTTTCTTAATTATAATGATTAAAATATGATTGTGCATGATTTCTATCTATGTTAATATGTAGACAAACATGGCATGAAACATGTCTGTTAAGCACCTTGTTGATTCCCGGAAAAGATATCATGGAAGTCTTTTCTGAATATACTAAGCCTTCAGCAAGGAAGAAAGGGGTATTTTTATGGCTGCGAATATGGCGTTTCGGGGAACCCCGAAACAAGAGAGGGAACTGCGCAAATTTATCAAGACGCACAAGGACCAGCCCGGTGCCATGATGCCTGTTCTGCAGGAAGCTCAGTCGATCTACGGCTACCTTCCCGTCGAAGTACAGACCATCATTGCCGACGAGATGCAGGTACCGCTGTCTGATGTTTTTGGCGTCGCAACATTCTATTCACAATTCACACTGACTCCCAAAGGGGAACACACTGTCAGCGTATGTCTTGGAACTGCCTGCTATGTCAAGGGTGCCGACAAGATTCTGGCTGCCATCGAGGAGCATCTGGGGATCAAGTCCGGCGAATGCACCCCGGACGGATTCTTCTCCATCGACAGCTGCCGCTGTCTGGGAGCCTGCGGTCTGGCACCGGTCATGACCGTAGACGGAGAAGTATACGGCAAGTGCACACCGGAGTCTGCGGTAGAGATTATCGACTCCTACTACGACAAGGAGGTGTAGTCCATGACGATGACTTATGAGAAGCTTCTTGAGATTAAGAAGAAGAATGAAGAACTTGTCCTTGTCCGTAAGCTTGTCGCTTCCAAGGCCGAGGAGATGGCCTCCCACACTGCTTATCGTAAGCAGATCCTTGTCTGCGGCGGTACCGGCTGTACCTCATCAGGCAGCCACAAGGTGGTTGATGCCCTGGAAAAAGAGATCAAAGATAAAAATCTTACGGACGTTCTGATCGTCAAGACCGGCTGCTTTGGCCTCTGTGCCCTGGGTCCGGTTGTAATCGTCTATCCGGAAGGCGCTTTCTATTCCCAGACGACTCCGGAAGGTGCAAAGCGTATTATTGATGAGCACATCATTGAAGGCAGGATCTGTAAGGACCTGCTCTATCCGGAGACTGTCCATGACGACGGGGATATTCTGCCCTTAAGCGGAACCAATTTCTATGCCAAGCAGATGCGTATCGCCCTGAAGAACTGCGGCGTGATCGATCCGGAGAATATCGAAGAATATATCGCCCTTGACGGCTATCAGGCCCTCCACAAGGTTCTGACGTCCATGACCCAGGATGAGGTCATCGACACCATGCTGGAGTCCGGCCTACGGGGCCGTGGCGGCGCCGGCTTCCCCACCGGAAGAAAGTGGTCCTTCTGTAAGGCTACCAAGTCTGATATCAAATATGTATGCTGTAATGCCGACGAAGGCGATCCCGGCGCTTTTATGGATCGTTCCATCCTGGAGGGTGATCCCCACGCAGTATTGGAAGCCATGGCTATTGCCGGTTATACCATCGGGGCCAGCCAGGGCTATGTCTATGTGCGTGCTGAATATCCTATCGCAGTAGACCGTCTGACCATCGCCATCAACCAGGCAAGAGAATACGGTCTTCTTGGTAAAAATATTTTCGGAACCGGTTTTGACTTCGACGTAGAGATCCGTCTTGGCGCCGGTGCTTTTGTCTGCGGCGAGGAGACCGCCCTTATGACATCCATTGAAGGGAAGCGTGGCGAACCCAGACCCAGACCGCCCTTCCCGGCAGTCGAAGGTCTTTTCAAGAAACCTACCGTCCTTAACAATGTAGAAACCTACGCCAATGTAGCCCAGATCATCCTTAAAGGGCCGGAATGGTACTCTTCCATCGGAACCGAGACCTCCAAGGGAACCAAGGTATTTGCCCTGGGCGGCAAGATCACCAACGTCGGTCTGGTAGAAGTTCCTATGGGCACGACACTCCGCGAAATCATCGAGGAGATCGGCGGCGGCATTCCTGGCGGCAAGAAGTTCAAGGCTGCCCAGACCGGCGGACCTTCCGGCGGATGTATCCCCTCCGTTCACATCGACACGCCCATCGACTACGAGAGTCTGGCTAAGATCGGCTCTATGATGGGTTCCGGCGGACTCATCGTTATGGATGAGGACACCTGTATGGTCGACATCGCCAAGTTCTACCTGGAGTTCACCTGCGAGGAGTCCTGCGGCAAGTGCTCACCTTGCCGTATCGGTACCAGACGTCTGCTCCAGCTGCTTGACCATATCACCAGAGGTGAGGCTACCATGGAAGACCTGGACAAGATTGAAGAACTTGCCGAGCACATGAAGGTATCCTGCCTCTGCGCTCTGGGCCAGACTGCTTCCAATCCGGTTGTATCTACCCTCCGCTATTTCCGCGAGGAGTATATCAACCACATCCAGAACAAGCGCTGTGAGGCCAAGAAATGTAAAGATCTGCTTCATTATGTCATCGATCCCAACAAGTGTCGGGGCTGTACGCTCTGCGCAAGGAACTGTCCGGTGAACGCAATCTCCGGAGAGCGCAAGGAACCGCACACCATCGATATTGATACCTGTATCAAGTGCGGTCTCTGTCAGCAGAACTGTAAGTTCGATGCCATCTATATGGAATAAGGAGGGATGAGTAATGAAGAAAATGATTAATCTTAAGATAAACGATATCCCGGTCTCTGTTCCTGAAGGCACCAGTGTCCTTCAGGCGGCAAAAGCGGCCAATATCGAGATTCCTTCCCTCTGCTATCTTAAAGACATCAACTGCATCGGCGCTTGCCGTGTCTGTGTGGTTGAGATTAAAGGACGCCGCGGCCTGACCGCAGCCTGCACCTATCCGGTAGAGGAAGGTCTTGAAGTATATACCAACACACCCATGGTCCGGGCTTCCCGGAAAACCACCATCGAGCTGATTCTTTCTACACACCACAAGAAGTGTCTGTCCTGTGTGCGTGGAAATCATTGCGAGCTTCAGAAACTGGCATACGACTACGGCATCGATGAGGACCGTTTCAAAAGCGAAGAGCCCATCTATGACATAGATTATTCCACACCCTATGTTGTGCGGGATAACAATAAGTGTATCCAGTGTCTCCGCTGCGTCTCCACCTGCAGCAAGGTTCAGGGCGTAGGAGCCATCGGCCAGATCCGCCGTGGTTTCGATGTCCGTGTCGGCTCCCCCTTCGACGAAGGACTGGGATCCACCAACTGCGTAGGCTGCGGCCAGTGTATCGTATCCTGTCCGGTTGGTGCTCTTTATGAGAAAACCAATATTGATGATGTATGGGATGCTATC
>CAMOVS010000115.1 GCA_946627575.1 uncultured Lachnospiraceae bacterium | reverse complement strand
GAAACATCAACGGATCAATCTAAAGGGGAGATGATGTATTGGATCCATCTATATTAATTCAGCTGGCGGCATTGGTGGTTTTGCTCCTGCTTTCCGCCTATTTTTCATCAGCGGAGACCGCACTGACCACGGCGAACATCCATAAAATCCGGGCCCTGGCTGACCAGGGAGACCGGCGGGCCAGGCGTCTGCTTAAGCTCCGGGAAAATACAGCCAAGATGCTTTCTGCCATCCTGATCGGCAACAACATCGTCAATCTGTCCGCATCGTCCCTGACGACGACCCTGGCCATGAGACTTGCGGCCAGGCACCATCTGGGCTCTACCACCGGTACATTTATAGGTATAGCCACCGGTATTCTAACTCTTCTGGTCCTTGTTTTCGGGGAAATAACTCCTAAGACCATGGCTACCATTCGCAGCGAGTCCATGGCCCTGACCTACAGCTTCAGCATCTATTGGCTGACCGTGATACTGACCCCTGTCATTTTCCTGGTCAATGCCATCAGCGGCGCCTTCTGCCGCCTGCTTGGCATCGACAAGAACCGGGAGCCGGCTATGACAGAGATGGAGCTGCGGTCCGTGGTTAATGTTAGCCACGAAGAGGGTGTTATTGAGGAAGAAGAAAAGGAAATGATCAATAATGTGGTGGATTTTGGAGAATCGGTTGCCAAGGACATCATGATCCCAAGGATCGATGTAACCTTTGCCTCAGCGGATATGACCTACCGTGAGCTTGCCGGCCTCTTTGTCCGTGAACAGTATTCCCGCCTCCCCGTCTACGAAGAGGACAAAGATCATGTCATCGGCATCATCAATATGAAAGATCTCTTTTTCTACCATGAGAAGCACCCGGAAGATGATTTTGACATCCGGTCCATCATGCGCAAGCCCTTCTTCACCTATGAATTCCAGAAAACTTCCGTCCTCATGGAAGCCATGCGCAGCGAGTCGGTCAGTTTCGCCATCGTCCTTGACGAATACGGCCTGACGGCGGGTCTGGTTACCATGGAAGACCTGATCGAGGAGATCATCGGGGATATCCGGGATGAATTCGACGAAGATGAAGATGAGATGATCCGCCAGGTCGGCGATCTTGAATACGAAATTGACGGCAGCACCAAGCTGGATGATATCAATGATAAACTTGGAACGGAAATAGAATCGGAGGAATACGATTCCATAGGCGGTCATATGATCGGTCTCCTGGACCATATTCCGGAAGAAGGAGAAACTGTCAAGGAAGGCAACATCCTTTTCTCCATCCGCAAGATGGACGCGAACCGCATCGACACTGTCTATATGAAAATAGATGCCGAAGCTCCCAAGCTTTCTACGAAAGGACATGAAATCCAATGATTACAGATAAACAGAGGCAACGAGATCTTGAATATGAGGCCGATTATGCCCACATAAGCCGGTTCAGCCAGGAACAGTGGTCCGGCATCCTGGATTCCGGCCAGCTGGGGGAAGATTGTCCTGCCCTCTTTGAGGCTATATATGCCTCATGCAATCATGCGGCCAACCTTCTCCAGCTTTCCTCCCAGCTTGATATCAAAGAAGACGATATCCTGGAGATGGTAAATAAAGCAGGCCAGGTTCTGGCAGATGTCAATGGAATGGAAGCGGAAGTCGATTACCAGAATCAGGAGTATTGGTGGTTTCTTTTCTTCTCTGCCAGGAACCTGCCCGAAGGGGTACTGGAATTCAAATTGCATCCGGAGCTGGCGGAAGCTCTGGCCGGCCGGTCACCTGAATTAGAAGAGGCCTACTACGCCTTTATGAACGAGGTGGACCGGAGCCTGCAGATCCGCTATTCCCAGGAGGAGGCCGTATGGATTGCCGCCTCCGTTCTGCTTTATGAGAAATACTACCGCTATCCCGGCATCAGCACCGACGATATCCTCCTCATGCAGTATGAGGTCCAGACCCGGGCCCAGAAGATCTTCGGCCAGGATGTGGACACCTCCACCATCAGCCAGATCTGCAATGCGGATGAGCGGGGACACCGTTTTAATTATCTCCGGGACATGTATAAATACTACCGGGTATCTTTCCCAGGTGAATTTGATGGGGACCGGGAGCGGCCGGACCCTGAGGAAATGGATTACGGGGCCTGGATCTACAGCCTTTACGGCTATATGACTATTAACCAGCTTTACGATTTTATTTCCCACGAGTACGCCCACCTGGTGGACGATAGCTTTATTGAGCTGACGGGCGCCAACGGTTTTGTCCGCCTGGCCGCCTTTCTCTCCCGCCAGGGCGGCAAGCATCTGGGCAGGGACGACCATTCGGAGAAGGCTTCCACATTGCGGACCGATGGTGCCGACAGTATAGAGACCTTCCACCTGATCGGCCAGTCGGTCATCGATGAATACCCCAACTTCAGCTGGCTGTCCCAGGCTGCCTGGTACCGTGAGGAAGAAGAAACCATTTCCTCCTTCTACGAAGACAGACTCCATGTGGACCGCCATGCTGCCATCGGCGCTTATATCGGAATCCGGACGGTGACCGAGGGAGACGATGTCCATATTGAAACATCTCTTCACCTTCCCTTTACCAGCGATGAGGAGGCCATGGCTGACATCAAGGAACGCTGCGACCGGCTTCCTCTGATGACCGCTGCCCCCTTCCAGGTTCGGGTGACCGATGCCGATCCCGGTGATCCCATCCCCCGGGGAAAAAAGATCCTGGCCACGGTCCTTTACTCCTATGCTGACCTGAAGACCATGACCGAAGAAAATATCATTGCCCTCTTCGGGTCTTCTCTTCATATATTTGCTTCCTACTATACAGACCTGTGTCAGAATTATTATCCGGCAGAGGGAAATGCTGTATCTGAGTCCGGATCAGAAGCCGGAGCGGATAAAGCGGACAACCCGGATCATCCTGATCAGGCTGACGGGCAGGCCGTCACGGAAGATGCTCTTAAGGCAGCTCTGGGATCCAAACTGACCTACAGACCGGCATCAGACACCCCGGGACCCAATATCGTGTACAAGGAGATTCCTTCCAATCCGGATACGGACTATATCACCAGAACCCTGCAGCAGTACGCGGAAAAGGGACAGGCTGATGAGTCGGACGATTTCTCTGCCGGCTCCGCCCCAAAGCCCGATCCGTCATCGACAGTCCGGAGTCCTGCAGAACAGAAGCTTAGCTTAATGGGCGGTTCAGGATCTGGCGCTTCCGGCCAAAACCAGCTATACCAAAGCCGGCTGCATGAGAACCGTCCCCCATTATCTCATCCGGACCGGACGGACCAGAGCGACCGCCCCTATCCTAAGAACATCCTGATCCAGGGGCCGATGAAAACCGGCAAGTTCCATGAGGCTATTATGACTGCGGTGGGAATCATAGAAGGCAAGGATGCAGGATCCCTGAGCCTGGAGCCGGTTCCGGATATTCTGGAACATTTCAAAGAGTATGAACAGGAAGGCCGAATCCTTCATATTGCCTGCCCGGATCTGGGCCCGGACGGCTATGAGTCCTTCATCGAAAGCAGGAGCGGCCGAAACGGGATATTTAAGGATTTTGCCAATCGCTGCGGCAAGGGAAGATATGTGGCTCTTATCGAGGAAGCGGATTTGAACTGGCGGCATCTTTTTGGGGAGACATCGATTCTTCTCAGGGAAAACCGCAGGGAGGGGGCCAGCAGTGAGACCACCGTCACCCTCCGCTACTCAGGAGAACAGTTCCGTCTCCCTTCCAACCTTTACCTGGTTGTCACCTGTGATTCCCTGGTCTGCGAAGACACCATCTTAAGTGCGGTAGATTATGATTTCCTGATCCGCCCTGTCCTTCCGGATCCCGGTGTGCTCCGGAGCATGCGGATCGAGGGCATCTCGCTGGAAAGGCTGATGACAACCATCAACAACCGGATTTCTTATTTCCTGGGACCTGAATACCAGCTGGGAGAGGGTTTTTATCTCTCCTCCTCAGAGAAGACGGCCTTTGCCTCCCTGGCCCGGGCATTCCGGGAGCAGATTTTCCCGGTCCTGGATCGCTGGTTTGACGGTGATATGGAAAGGATTCGTTATGTGCTGGGCGACAATGGAAAGCATCGGCAGGACACCATATTCTGTCTGGAACTGCCTTTCCGCGACCAGCTCTTCAAAGGGTCGCTGCCTGATTCCTTTGACCGAAATCGGAAGATCTACCGGATCAATGAAGAAGCCTTCCACAATCCGGCCAGCTATGTCGCTGTCTACGAAGGATAATCTCTTTGTCTGCAAAGAGTCAATCCTGCATAGAATCCAGGCGGGCTTAAATTTTACAAAACTATTACAATTGTTACGCACAAATCAATATTTCACATAGCCTTCACATTTGATTTCTATAATCGATGTCAAAGAAACGGGATGTTTCAAGGTTATTTTCTAATAACAAGGATGAAACTCTCAATTATAATTGTTACAATCCTGTAACTACATCTGAAAAAGGAAGCATGTGATTTGGAGGTTATGATGCGTACTTTGAAGCGATTGTGTATTGGGCTGCTTTTGTTGGGTCTGGTTTTGGGTTCGGTCAGTCCGGCTCAGACTTATGCCAAAAAAAAGACAGCCACGAAAAAGACTGTAACCATGGGGAAAGCTGCTCAGATGAAGAAGGGCGCTGAAGTGGTTGCCTATGCCATGAAATACCTGGGCAACCCCTACCGTTATGGCGGAACCAGCCTGACCAAAGGCACCGACTGTTCGGGCTTCACCATGAAGATCTACAGTCACTTTGGCAAAAAGATTCCCCGGACCTCCCGGTCCCAGAGGGGAGCCGGCAAGAAGGTAAAGAGCCTGAAGAAGGCCCGGCCCGGAGATCTGATCTGCTATAATGGTCATGTAGCCATCTACATGGGAAAAAACCGGGTTATCCACGCCAGCAATCGCAAGGACGGCATAAAAATCACACGCAATGCCGCCTACCGCCACATTGTCTGCATCCGGAGAATTATATATTAAAGAGCATAGAAGAAACTATCCTCTAAAAACAGCCAGGCAGCGGATCCTAAGGTCCGCTGCCTGTTTTATTGCTTCATGAAAGAGGGGCGCTCATCTTCAGGAATCGAAGGAGAAACTTCTCGGCCAGAGACCCGTCAGCAATCTCCCTGGCAGCCTCTTCCCTGCTGAACCAGCAGCAGCTATCGATCTCCTTCTCAGAGACGCCGGACAGGTCTTCCGATTCAGCCACGCAGGAGAAATTAAGCATGAGAGTATTGGAAGGCGCAAAGTATTCACTCTTTTCGAAATGGACATTGTGAACCTTTAGACCGATCTCTTCCATCACCTCGCGCCGGACCGTATCCTCCGCATTCTCCCCCTTGTTTATATAGCCTGCCACAA
>CAMOVS010000114.1 GCA_946627575.1 uncultured Lachnospiraceae bacterium | reverse complement strand
ATGAAGGTGAAATGATTGTTAATGTTCACATAGCAGAGGCTGTGCTGGACATACTAAAGAAACTTTATGAGGCGGATTATCCCATTGAAAAGATCCGGCTGGTCGATGAATACGATGCCGATGATGAGGCTTCCATGGAAGACAACAACTCGTCTTCTTTTAACTTCCGCTTTATCTCTCATACAACAAAAGTATCCAAACATGGTCTTGGACTGGCAGTAGATATCAATACCCTTTATAATCCCTACACCAAGATAGTGGATGGGGAAAGAATCATCGAACCGGTGAACGGTGAGCCTTACCTTGACCGGGAGGCCGACTTCCCCTACAAGATTGAACAGAATGATCTCTGTTATAAACTCTTTACGGAAAAAGGATTTGAATGGGGCGGCAGCTGGACCGACCGAAAGGACTACCAGCACTTTGAGATTCCCGATGACCAGATTGCCGTCTGGTATCCTGAATCCTGACAAAGGGCAATTGCTGATACTTTTTTCCCCTTTTCTATGTTATAATTTTTCAGAAGGCAGATGAGTCTTGAACATAATAGCGACCAGCAGATGCAATACAAGAGGAAGTAGCAGATATGGCAGATCAACAACAGACAATATTCAGAAAGAAAACATTGGAGCGCATATCTTCACCGGACCAGCTTACCGATTATCTCTGCGTGACTAATCCGGGGATCTGGCTGATTCTTCTGGCGATTATATTTCTTATGGCAGGCTTGTTAGCCTGGTCTGCCATGGGAACCCTGGAGACAACCACTCCGGTCAAGGTAGTTGTAGAGGATCACAAAGCTGATGTAATTCCCCTGAACGGCGCCAATCTGGAAGCGGGCATGACCCTGAGCGCCCTTTCGGAGAAGACGGTTATAGCTTCGACCAAGAAGGATGAATATGACAGGATATGCGGACTGGCTGAGATTAATCTTCCTGACGGAAGCTACGATGGAAAGGTGGTCGTAGAGAGAATTCATCCCATCAGTTTCCTGACGGAGGGCAGGTGAGCTTATGAACAAATCCAGGATCAAGTCTCCCGTCAGCAAGGGAGTTGCCAAAGTACCTGTGGTCATGCAGATGGAAGCTCTGGAATGCGGGGCGGCAGCTCTTTGTATGGTCATGGCTTACTATGGTAAATGGGTCCCTTTGGAGCAGGCCCGTCTGGATTGCGGCGTATCCAGAGATGGATCCAAGGCCAGGAATATGTATCTGGCCGCCCAGCACTATGGTTTTGATGTAGAAGCCTATCGGATGAGCCCGGAACATCTGAAAGAAGAAGGGGAGTTTCCCTGTATTATACACTGGAACATGAATCATTTCGTCGTTCTTTGCGGATTCCGGGGGAAGCATGTCTACATCAACGATCCGGCCCAGGGATCTGTTAAAATATCCTGGGAAGAATTTGACAGGTCTTTTACAGGCGTTGTTTTGGTTCCTGTACCAGGAAAGGATTTTGAGCCCGGCGGATCAAGGAAAAGTACGATTGACTTTGCCCGGAAACGTCTTGTCGGAGCGGGAGCAGCGGTAGTTTTTGTTATGATTACTACCGCCTTAAGCTATCTTTTCGGTATTGCCAACTCCCTTACTTCCAGAATATTTATGGACCGGCTTTTGACGGGTCTTAACAGGGACTGGCTTTATCCTTTTACTTTCGTTATGGTCATGCTGGCGATCCTTCAGCTGATCGTCGCCTGGGCCCAGACTATTTATTCGCTGCGTATTAACGGAAAAATGGCAGTGATAGGCTATACTTCTTACATGTGGAAGGTTCTGCGGATGCCTATGGAGTTCTTTTCCCAGAGGCTGGCCGGAGATATTCAGTCCCGTGCCCCCATGAATGCCTCCATAGCCGGCACTTTGGCCAATGTCCTGGCGCCCTTGATGCTCAATACGGTCATGATGGTATTCTATCTGGTCCTTATGCTCAGGCAGAGTCCCCTTCTTACCCTGATCGGTCTGGTCACTCTTGTGGCCAATATCATCATGTCCCGGTTCATTTCCAATATAAGAATTAATATTACCCGGGTCCAGATGCGGGATGCCGGCAAACTGGAAGCGATTACCGTTCGCGGAATTGAAATGATTGAAACCATCAAATCAAGCGGTGCGGAGAACGGCTTTTTTCAGAACTGGGCGGGTTACCAGGCCTCTGTGAACCGGCAGAATGTCAAAGCCCAGAAGACGAATCAGATTCTTGGCCTGATTCCGACATTTTTTGTGACACTGGCTAACTATGCTGTCCTTGTTTTCGGCATCTGGCTGGTCATGAAGGGGGAGTTTACCCTGGGTGCTGTGCTGATGTTCCAGGGATTCTTAAGCTCATTTATGAATCCTGCCATGACCCTTGTCTCTGCCGGGCAGACCATACAGGAAATGCGGACTCAGATGGAACGTATCGAAGATGTTATGGAATACCCGGAAGATAAAAATGTAAAGGGATCCGGCGGCCAGGATGAGGAAGAACTGAGCAAGTTAAGAGGGAGTCTGGAACTAAAACATATATCTTTTGGCTATTCCCGGTTAGATCCTCCTTTGATTCAGGATTTTTCTCTTAGTATGAAGCCCGGATCCAGGATTGCCCTTGTCGGAGCTTCCGGCTGCGGCAAATCCACCATATCCAAGCTTGTTTCAGGCCTTTATGAGCCATGGGAGGGCCAGATTCTTTTTGATGGGAAGCCTCGAAGCGCTTATCCAAGAGAAGCCATGGTTGGATCCCTGGCTGTCGTCGACCAGGATATTATTGTATTCCAGGATACGATATCGGCCAATATCAAAATGTGGGATGAGTCCATTCAGGACTTTGAAATGATTATGGCTGCCAGAGACGCCCAGCTGCATGATGATATCATGAAACTGCCGGGAGGCTACAATTATAAGCTTTCCGGTGGGGGAAGGAACCTGTCCGGAGGACAGAGGCAGAGAATGGAGATTGCCAGGGTTCTTGCCCAGGATCCCACCATCATCATACTTGATGAGGCCACCAGCGCCCTGGATGCCCGGACAGAATATAACGTAGTCCGTTCCATCACGGACCGGGGCATCACATGTATCGTCATAGCCCATCGTCTGTCCACCGTTCGGGACTGCGATGAGATTATCGTTCTGGACCATGGTAAGGTCATGGAGCGGGGAACTCATGAAGAGCTGATATCACGAGACGGAATCTATAAAAACCTGGTGGCGAATGAGTAAAGGAGGGAGTTAGTACATGGGCTGGTTTGAGAATCAGATTGAAGAGCGGCAGCAGGCCGACCAGCAGCTCCTGGAAGACTCCTTTTCCAGAATTGCCGGAGTTGTTCTTGGCCAACGAGCCGCTGAAATGCTTCAGGACGAGCGCACCATCACCAAAAATGCTATCGACGAAATTGTTAAATATTACCATTTTAAGCCGGTCGAGCTGCCGGATCAGCTGACAGAAGCAGAAGACCAGCTTGATTATTGTCTGCGGCCTCATGGTCTTATGAGACGTGATATTGATCTGACACAGGGATGGTATAAAAATGCTTACGGGCCTGTTCTCGCTTTCACGAAAGAAGAACATACCCCCGTAGCCCTGCTTCCCGGTAAAGTCCGAGGATATTCTTTCAAAGACCCCAAAAGCGGGGATGTGAAAAAGCTGAATGATCGGACGGAATCCCTCTTTGATACCGAGGCAATCTGTTTTTATCGCCCCCTTCCTCAGAAGAAGCTGGGAATTCCTGACTTAATTCTTTACATGAAGCGCTGCATATCTCTGAGTGATGTGGTATTGGTTGTAGGAGCTGCAATATTTGTAGCCTTGATTGGTTTAATCGTACCATCCATTACCAGGCTCCTGACAGGTCCGGTCCTGCAAAGCGGGAGAGGCAGCGCCCTTATAGCAGCAGCCATCTCCCTCTTCTGCATCTCATTATCTTCTCAGCTTTTGACCAGCATTAAGGGCATGCTTCTGGCCAGGCTGGAGATAAAGACGTCTCTGGGCGTCCAGTCTTCTATGATGATGAGGTTATTATCCCTTCCGACCGGTTTTTTCAGGCAGTACAGTGCAGGGGAGCTGAAGAATCGTGAGACCTCGGTCAATTCTTTGTGTTCCCTCTTGCTTGGCATGGTTATGAGCACGGGATTGACATCCCTTACGTCTCTGATCTATATTACACAGATTATACGATTTGCCCCGGCATTGGTTATACCATCCTTGATTATTATTGTTGCTACCGTGCTTTTTTCCGTGGTATCCACTTTTATGCAGATAGGGATCAATAAAAGGAAAATGGAGCTGGATGCCCGGGAATCCGGTATGAGCTACAGCCTGATCTCCGGCATACAGAAGATTAAGCTTTCCGGAGCAGAGACAAGGATTTTTGCCAAGTGGATGGACCTTTATGCAAGAGGGGCAGAACTTCTCTATAACCCGCCGATCTTTATTAAGCTCAATACGGTTATATCTACGGCGATCAGCCTGACCGGTACCATTATTCTTTATTATATGGCGGTCCGCTCCCATGTCAGTCAGGCAGATTACTTTGCCTTCACCGCTTCCTATGGTGTTGTCATGGGGGCTTTCATGTCCATGTCTGATATCGCACTTTCCGCTGCCCGGATCAAGCCCATTCTTGAGATGGCGGAGCCTTTTCTTAAGGCGGAACCGGAGACTGCGGACAACAAGGAGATCGTGACTAAGATATCCGGTTCGGTGGAGCTTGACCATGTCACTTTCCGATACAGTAAAGATACACCCTATATTATCGATGACCTGTCCCTCAGGATACGTCCGGGCCAATACATTGCCATAGTCGGGAGGACAGGATGCGGCAAATCCACACTTCTTCGTCTTTTGCTTGGTTTTGAAAAACCGGAGAAAGGCTCCATCTTATATGATGGTAAGAACATAGATAGTCTGGATCTGCCTTCCCTGCGCAGAAAGATCGGGACTGTCATGCAGGATGCCGGACTTTTCCAGGGGGACGTCCGGTCCAATATCCTGATCACAGCGCCGGACCTGTCTCTGGCAGATGCCTGGGACGCAGCAGAAAAAGCCGGTATAGCAGATGATATAAGAGAAATGCCCATGGGGATGCATACCATCATTTCAGAAGGGCAGGGAGGAATCTCCGGAGGGCAAAAGCAGCGGATCATGATTGCCAGAGCGATCGCGCCAGGCCCCGGCCTTTTGCTTTTGGATGAGGCAACTTCCGCCCTGGATAACAAAACCCAGCGTCAGGTCTCAGAGTCTCTGGACGCCATGGGGTGTACCCGGATCATCGTTGCCCACCGCCTTTCTACCATCCGCCACTGTGACAGAATCCTTGTTCTGGAAGGCGGGAAGATCGTAGAAGATGGAAACTATGAGCAATTGATAGAA
>CAMOVS010000113.1 GCA_946627575.1 uncultured Lachnospiraceae bacterium | reverse complement strand
TTTTGGATCGGCAGAGACCCGTCCTGCGATCTGAGGATTGCCGTCCTTTGCGTAGCCAGACGGCATTGCAGCATCGTGCAGGAAGGCCAAAGGTTCTTTCTTCTGGATCATGGGACCAGGAATCAGCTGTTTGCCCAGGGCAGGGTCCTGGACCATGTTGAATTGACCGACGGATGCCGGGTCAGGATCGGTGAGACAATTCTGAGTGTAGCTTTAAAAGAATCCGGCAGGAGCGGGCCTGTGACTTGACGGATGGAGGGTCATGAATGGCAGCATCTGATCAGAGTTCAGGAGAGTATCCTGATGGCTGTGAATGGAAAGAAAGGATCATTATATGGAAACGGCATCGACAACTGCAAAGAAAAGGACAATAGAAAGAGTACTTTTTGAACTATCCAGGGCCATGTACTCCTTCCGCTCTGCCGGAATGCTGGCAGTGCTTTTCCTGCAGGCTGCCGCTTTTTTCTTTGCCTGGACCAAGGGGGCCGGAGCCATATACAGTGATATGGCCGGCCTGCTTCTTCTGATAACAGCCCTTCTCTGGATCTATACCTCGGTCGTGCACGGCAGCCGGAGAGTGCTTATATGCTGTCTTCTGCTCCTCACGGTAGGCACCATGCTTCAATGAATCTTTATCGCTGAAAAGCTTCCGGCCGGCCGGGGGTCCGCTTTGATTATACCGGGGCTATCGGGGCTTCAAGTCCAGTATTTGCTGGGCCTGGCCGGCGGAGCTGCCGTGGGCATCCTATATTACCGGCACAGGGCTGTGGTTTCTGCCGGACTGTGCCGGGGACTTTTTGCAGGGTCCATACTTCTTTCCCTGATTGCCCTCCTTTATTCCGGCGCGGTGGGTGGAGCCAGGAACTGGATCCGGCTTGGCTTCCTGTCCATTCAGACGACGGAGCTGATCAAACCGGTCTATCTGCTGACCGCCGCCTGTCTGCTGGGGACCGGCGACCGGACTTCTCCCAAACAGGTCTTTTATTTTCAGATTGTTACCGCCGTCTATACCCTTATGCTGGCCCTCCAGGGCGAGTTCGGAACCATGCTTCTGATTCTGCTGGTTTTCCTGGGCCTTACAGCCCTCTTTGTACCGGATAAGAAACAGATATTTATCACCCTTATGATCCTTGCCGGCCTGATCCTTCTGATGGCGGCGGGAGGATTCGTTTTGTCCCGCCTGCAGGTCTCAGGCGGTCTGGCCCATGCCCCCGGTCCGATCCGGGCAGGGTTTTCGGCCTTTGACAAGGTTCGCAATCGTTTTATCTACTGGATGCATCCGGAACATGATCCCCAGGGGCTGGGTTATCAGCTGCTCCGGGCTCGGGAAGCGATTTTCCTGGGTGGCTTCTTCGGCACGTCCTCCCTGACCAAACTTCCGGTGGAGACCAGCGACCTGGTCTATCCGGCCCTGATCGAACGCTGCGGTCTGGTTTTTGCCCTTTTGGTACTGGTTCTTTATGTCAGCCTGTGGCTGGAAGGGATCCGGATCAGTGTGCGTAAGGAGGACCGCTGCCATAAGGTCATTGCAGCCGGGGCTTCCTATCTGCTTTTTTACCAGACTCTGATTATCATAGGGGGCAGCACCGGCCTTTGTCCCCTGACGGGTATTACCCTTCCTTTTATCTCCAGCGGAGGCAGCTCCCTGCTGGTAACATTTATTCTGGCGATTCTGCTGATTACCGCTTCGGGCAACATCCGATGGAAAGGGGAAGATCATGGAGAAAAAGACTTTTTTGCGCCGGGCCCAGCTGCTGCAAAGCTTCACGCTGCTATGCGTGATCTTCATGCTGATCTCCATCGTAAGGATTTCAGCCATACTTCCCGGACTCTCAAAGGAAGACGATAGGAAGAAAAGCCAGGCCAGGGAAAAGGCCTATAGAAAAGAATATACCAGGGGCTCTATCCTGGACCGGGAAGGCCGGAAGATCTGCTGGTCAGAAAAACCCATGGGAGACCGCCGGGTCATCCACCCTTATGCTTATTCCGGCCTGACAGGCTACTGGTCCGTCCGCTACGGGACGGCAGGCCTTGAGAAGACCTATGATGCTTATCTTACCAGGAGCCGGTCTCCGAAAGGAAAGAAGACCGGAGCCAGCCTGACCCTGACTCTTGATATGAACCTGCAGGAAGAAGCCTGGCGGCAGATCAAGGACTTTGAAGGATCCGTAGTCGTTCTAAAGGTAGAAACCGGGGAGATCCTGGCGATCGCCTCCTCCCCCTCCTTTAATCTGGAGGAGCTTAATGATAAATGGGAAGAGATATGTGAAGAGCCCGGCATGCTCCTTCCCAACGCCTACCGGAATCCTGCAGCCCCGGGATCGGTTTTTAAGCTGGTTACTTCCCGGGAGATCCTGGAGGAAGGAATCGATAAGGAAATCGTGGAAGACAAGGGTTATCTGGTCGTCAACGGCCAGAAAATCCATAATTATAACGGAACAGCCCATGGAAGCCTGTCCTTCAGCCAGGCCTTCGTTCTTTCATCGAATGTCTATTTCATGGATCGCGCTTTGAAAATGGGTCCGGCCCGGCTGGAAGAATCGGCAGCGGCCTTTCTGATCGGCCGTGAGATTCCCTTGGACTTTACCACTTTGACTTCCAGTTTTGATATGGAAGATGGATCGGACAATCTCTTAGCCGTCACGGCTTTCGGTCAGGGCAACACTCTGGTTACCCCTCTGCAAATGGCCATGATCGGCCAAAGTGTTGCAGCGGACGGCATCATGATGAAACCATGGCTGGTTCAATCGGTAAAGGATGGGACCGGCAGTGACATTCTGAAAGGGGAAGCCAAGGTTCTGACAGAGACCATGCGTCCGGAGACGGCACGTAAGCTTCGGAAGGCTATGAAGAAAGCCGCCCGCCATTATGGGATGAGGAAGGTGGGCAGCAAGGGATATGATATGGGAGCCAAAACCGGTACGGCCCAGAGGGGGGACGATACCAATAATGCCTGGCTTGTCACCATGGCACCTGCTGACAAGCCGGAATATGTTATCGTCATTAACCGGCTCCATACCTCAAAGATCGGCAAGGATCTGGCTCCGGTGGCAGAGGACCTCTATGATCTGATCTTTGATAAAACAGAGGACAGCATGGAAAGATAATCCTCCGGGATCAGACCGGCTGAGGGATTGAGTCCGGATTCCAGAAGGCTGTATACAGAGGAAGGCACAGGGCGGCCTTCCTTTTTTTCTTCATAGTCTATCAGATAGGATTCCAGCATGAGGGCCAGCTCCTGAATGAGGAGGCGGGGACCCGGAAGGTCGGAGGATAGCCTGTAGGAAAAACGAATTCTGTAATCCGGTCTGGGGTTGCGGCGATAGTAATAAGCGCCGGTATAATCTATCAGACAGGGAGGCTGTCCCGGCCTGATCAGAACATTGCCCGGGTTCAAATCGGTGTAGAGGACGCCTGCCCCAAGCAGGTCAAGGAGCGTGTGCCCCACGGGAAGCAGGACGGACAGGAAGCTTTCCGGATCCATATGGGGAAGAAGCCGGGACAGGGCTTGTCCCTCGATGTACTCCATCATGATGGCAGGCCAGGAATCCACGTTTCCCCAGCGGAAATGATCTTCCTGATCAAGAAAGTCATAGTAGACGGGGACGCATTTATTACGGATCCCGCTCATGACGGCATACTCATCCCGAAGGGCCTGTACAAGGTCCCTGCGGGAGGGCGACACGGCTTTGATCAGGCAGTCCCGGTCTTCCTGCCAACGGAACAGGAGACTGTCTTTTTTCTTTTGAAGCAGGATGGCGGATGAGAAATCACCGGTTTTGTTCATGTTTATCCTTTCCATCTATAGATACTGCTTTGGCTGGCTTTCGTGTGGTAGTATTTGCTTTCTATTCACGGCCTATCTGAAAATCCAGTAAATACATCGTATGCATCGTATGCGCGTGCATGGGTGATTGTCCCTTGATGGATGGCGGTACTGTGAATGGCAGCGGTTTTTCGCTGCCTGGTGAAAGCGGCTCAAGGGAAAGATAAGTCTTTCGGAAGGAATTGTCAAGATCCGTACACAGATTATTGGGATTGCAATAATCCTGGATTTCTCTTACAATAATAGATAGATATAACCTTCGATACGAATAGGTTAGCCATGATAGCGGAGGAGAAGGGATGACCTGTTTTTTTGATAGTGTAGTCAACAAAAGGAACGCCAATGAAGACAGCTATTGTAAGATGGAACTTGCCCTGAATCATGAAGCAAGAGTATGTTCCCTGGTTGTGGCCGATGGCATGGGCGGGCTGGCAGCAGGCAAGGATTATTCCAGTGCAGCGGTCAAGCTTTGGTACCGGGACCTGGTGAGAACTCTGCTGAGCGATGAGTTCTCCATGAACAGCCTGGAAAACCAGCTGGAGCTTTTAAAGGAGCATACGGTCAGGACCTATGCCAGGATTGGGAGGACCCTCTATAAAAAAGGGCTTGACAGCGGCATGCGCGGCGGAACCACTTTGACGACCGTGATACATTTCTGGAATTCTTTTCTGATCGCCAACTGCGGGGATAGTCCTGTCTATGGGATCCGGGACGGTCAGGTGGAGCTCCTTAGCGAGATTCAGAATCTGGCAGGCCAGATGGTCCGGGAAGGAAAGACCAGGCCGGGAAGCCTCCTTTATTATCAGAACAAGAACCGGCTGATGGCCTATGTGGGCGGCCGGGAGGAGGTTCACCCCTATATGAGAGTGGTGGATTCGAGAGATTATGATGGGATTATCCTTGGATCTGACGGGGCCTTCGGCAGCCTGGACCAGGAAGAGATAGAGTGGATCCTTGGGGAGGCGGCCGAACCAGGGGACATGATCCGGACCCTCTTTGATGCGGCCAGGGCCAAGGGGGAGGAGGATAATCAGACTGCCATCCTCTATTATCCCCGGGGGATTGCCGACCAATACTACAGCCAGGCGGGCTATCATGGAGATGAAGAAAGGCTTTCTTCTGATTTTGGGGAAGATGACAGCCGGGAAAGCGACGTCCGGCATTCTCACGATAAGATGGTCCGCAATACCAGCTTCTTTGAGACTGGCAGGCAGGAAGGGCTGCCTCATGATGGCCGGGAAGATGAAGACTATGGGGAGGCAGACTGGGAGCTGGTGCCCATCAGGAGAAAAAGGATACGGCTTCCGGATGTCCGGGGGCTTGCCCGAAGTCTGGTGATCAGAATACGCAGAAAATAAAGGCGGCATTGATGAGAAGGCCCAGGTGCAGACTATCATAGCTTCCGCTTCCGGAAAGACCGGTGCCGCCTGGCTTATAGAAGAGGGATCAGCATATGAATCATTATTTCTCTCAGGGAGAGAATTTTGTCTGGATCAGGGACCGGGACCGGTCGGGGGAGAGCATGC
>CAMOVS010000112.1 GCA_946627575.1 uncultured Lachnospiraceae bacterium | reverse complement strand
GGGAAGGGTCTTACTCTTATTATCCGTAATAACCAAAGCAGGGATAAAGTAATTGTTCCAGGATGATACAAAGGCAAAAATAGCCTGGACGGCCAGGGCCGGTTTCATAATCGGAATTACGATACGGTTGAAGATCCTGAACTCTCCGCAGCCGTCGATCCTTGCCGCTTCTACCAGGTCCAGAGGCAGGCTGGACTGAATATAGCTGTACATAAAGTAGAAGATAGCAGGAGATGCTATGGAAGGAAGGAAGAGGGGCCAGAGTGTGTTATCCATCTTCATCTTGGTTACCAGATCCACAAAACCAAGAGCCGATACCTGTGTCGGCATGGACAGGATCAGCATAATAAAAATGAAGGCCGGTCTTTTCAGCTTAAACTGATAGGCATAGAGTCCGTAGGCTGTCATCGCTGAAAAATATGTAGCAAAAAGGGCTGTACAGGTAGACACGATCAGACTGTTAACTATACCGGAAAGAACCGGGATATTGGCATCTGACATAACATGCTGGAAATTCACCAAAAAGCTCCTGCCGGGCAGGAAGGAGAATCCCTTCTGGATCATACTGTGACTCCTGGTGGAGTTGATGATCAGTATATAGAAGAAGAAGAGACACAGGAATGCCAAAATGACCAATACCACATGAACAAAAATAGTAAAAGGAATACCGCTTTTTTCTTTGCTTTCTCTCATGCTTTTGCTCCTCCTCTCTTCTTTTTGCCCCTTCCTTCTGCTTCCCCGTTCATGGAGAAATAGACGCCGATACAGAGGATGGCACAGATGATAAACAGAATCACGGATATAGCGCCGGCCATGCCGTAATTCTTACTAGCCAGATGGTTGTTGAGATACATGATAATAGTGGTTGTCATACGGTTGGGTGTTCCCTTACCGTTGGTCAGGATCTGAGGAACATCGAACATCTGCAGACCGCCCAGCATGGATGTAATCAGGACATAAACCAGAATCGGCCGGATCATAGGAAGTGTGATCTTAAAGAAAATCTGCAGGTGGCTGCAGCCGTCCAGCTCTGCCGCCTCGAACAGAGACGGATTGATACCCATAACGGCAGCCATAAGAAGAATGGTCGTATTACCGAACCACATAAGGAAGTTCATCAGGCAAACCAGACCCCGGGATCCCCATACGGTAGACAGGAAGCGGAAAGGTGTATGAAGTATTCCCGCCGTAACAAGGAAAGAATTCACAGGTCCATTATCAGAAAACAGAGCGAAGAAAAGCATGGCAAAGGCGCTGGCCATAATCAGGTTGGGCATGTAGATGACCACTTTAAAAAATTGCTTGCCCCGGATGCGGAGACGAAGATCCGTAAACCAGGCTGCCAGAACCAGCGACACGATGATCTGAGGAACAAAACCGACAATCCACAGGATCAGCGTATTGCCCATGTATTTCAGAAAATCGCTCTGAAAAAGAGCTTTGTAATTAGCCAGACCAACCGGATTAGGTCCTACTATGGTCAGACCGCTTCGATAATATTCAAAAAAACTGTAGTAAATGGTTGATACCAGCGGGATCATCTGGAAGATCAGGAATGCGGCAAAAAACGGAAGAATAAAAATGTAACCCCACTTGGCGTAGCTGACATTCCCTTTGTTCCCCTTCCTTTTCATAGACTTTCCTCCTTGAGTAACGCAAGTTATTACCTGACGAATGTTGTCGGATACCGGATCTTGTAAGTCTCTTACTGTGCAATCGAGAAAAGATCCGGCTCCTTTATAACCGATAGTTCATCATCTTTCCATAGAATGAAAAAAAGGGGCGGGCAATTGCCCACCCCCGCATGTCTTAATGCTTATTCAGGCCACTTCACTTCTGTTAATTCAGGATACTGTTCCTTGATCGCTTTCTCGAAATTAGCCTTTGCTGTATCAAGGTCGATATTGCCGTCAAAGTAATCCTTAAAGCTGTTCTGGAACTTCTCATTACATCCCTGATCATACTTACCGGCATTGCTCATATCGATCTTCTTAGCAGCCTCTGCGAAAAGAGCGATGTGGTTTTGTCCGCCCAGGAAGTCAGAACCGAAGCTGTCATCTGCTGCCAGTGCTTCCATTGCCGGCATATTGTTGGTGTAATCCTGGGTATCCAGGGTGATCTGCTTATCAATGTCAGCATTGCAGGTCAGCTGATACATAACGTCTTTTACAAGAGAAGGATTGTCTGTACCGGTTGCTGCACAGATCCATGTGCCGCCCCAGTAGTAAGGCTGAGGTCCTTCGCATACAGCGTAGTCGCCGAAGATACCATTGCCCTTTTCCAGTTTGCCGCCTTCGGCTTCCGGTGTTGCCAGGGAGTTGCCAAGGAGGGTGAAGTTGATTCCCCATGTGGAATAGAAGAATCCGAATACATTACCTTCAGGACCCTGATCCTTTGCCCAGCCATCATCCCAGAGGGAAGTCTTGTTGTTATAACCCTTGTCTGTAAATTCTTTGGTCTGGTCAACCCAGTTCATGATGTTCTTGTCTACAACAACGGTGGTTCCGTCAACCCAGGGAGCGGATACGTTGTTGGAGAAGGTACGGTAGGAATCATCATAACCGGAGAGCATCTTGTAGCCTTTGGCTGCTGCCTGCTCGGCAACGTCATTGAACTTATCCCAGTCTGCCAGAGCGGCCTGAACGTCAGCCGGATCGTCGCTTCCCAGTACGTCCTTAGCGATGGAACGACGGTATGCGAAGAGGCCGGGAGTTGCCTGCCATGTGGTACCTTTGATGGCCCCGTTGGAATCCGTTACGATATCCTTGGTATACTGGTACTGATCTTTCATATCATCTTCCGTCAGTCCCAGATCAGCAACGTTCATAGTATATTCAGAATCAACATACTTCAGAGCATAGTCAGCTTCAATCAGGAAGATATCGATCTTGTCATCAGCTGAAGCAGACTCCTGGGCAAGAAGAGCGTTATCCAGCTTGTCCTGATAGTTGTTATTCTCATTAGGATTGATGGTCCATTTCACCGTGGTACCATCTTCAAGTGTTGTGGTGGACTTGTCCTTAGCGATCTCCTTTACGCCGGGATAGTAGTCATTAAAACGGCTCTGGAATTCATCGTTCCAGCACCAGATGTTCAGTACTTTTCCTTCTTCTCCACCAGCGGCAGCAGCCTGTGTGCTGTCACCTGCCGGAGCGGTGGAACTTCCTGTGCTTCCGCATGCGGCTGCGGATACAACCATAGCACCTGCTAATGCCATAGCGGCCAGAGACTTTGTTATCCTCCTCATTCTCATTTACCTCCTCTTTCAATCTTTCATTGATTGTCTTTGTCCTGTTGGTCAAAGAATTTCTTTTACGCTGTTTCCCGGAAGCAGCTTCCCGGCAACCTTGATCTGCTCTGTCTCACATGTCTTCCTGTGTTCGATATTCTCAACCAGTTTCTTTACGGAGTATCTGCCTATGCTCTCGGCATCCTGATACCAGGTGGTAAGCCTGGGCCGCAAGACCTGTGATAAAGGAATTCCATCGTAGCCGACCACACTGATGTCATCAGGGACCTGCAGGCCCCTCTTCTCCATCTCAGCCATACCGCCAAGCCAGGAGTAATCATCCGGGTACATGACAGCGGTAGGCAGGTCATCGAGTTCAAGCAGGCGGCAGGTCGCCCTTCTTCCGGCATCCGGATCATGGAATCTTCCTTCGATGATATATTCATCCGGGACGGTAATACCGTTTTCTTCCAATGCCCTGTGATAGCCAAGAAGCCTTTTCTGTGTGACCGATGTAATTTCTCCGTGGATAAAGGCGATCTTCCTGTGTCCTTTCGAGATAAGATAAGAAGTCAGCTCGTAGGTTCCTTCCACGTTATCCGAGAGAACGCTGCTGGTATTATCATAGGAATAATCGATGGTTATCACGGGAACTTCGCTCCGGATCAGCTCCAGAACCGGGGCACTCTCGAAGTTCACACTGGCGATCACGACGCCATCACACTTCCTGTAGCGGCAGTGCTCCAGGAAGCTCATCTTCAGCTTTCCCAGATTCTGGCTCAGAAAGGTGATGTCGTATCCCCTTCGCTCCGCTTCTTCCTTTACACTGTTGAGTATCTTTGAAAAGAATTCATGAGTCAGACCGCTCATGGTCTCATCGACAAACAAAACCCCTATGTTATGGGAAATGTTCGTCTTAAGCTGTCTTGCAGCAGCATTGGGAAGATAGTGCATCTCCCTGGCTGTCTGCCGGACCAGCTCCATGGTCTCCGCGCTGATATCGCCGTAGCCATTCAGCGCCTTGCTGACTGTAGCCGGTGAAACACCGCATTTTCGGGAGATATCTTTGATCGTAACCAATCTTTTGCCTCCCTTCTCTGCAAGCCCTCGCCAACTTCCGAATACGTTTTCGTGATTGTATTGTAAACGGTTTCTCTCCTTAAGTCAACGTAAGTATTCCACAATAATTTCTTCGAATTCTTGTGCATATTTCATAAAATCAATGAAATTCTCCTTTTTGTTATTTACATTTTTACAGGCAAGGCCCTATAATAAACCAAACTATGCGAAACCGTTTTCGTTCTATGTTGAAAAGGCCGGTATCCCCTGTAGATCACCGGCCGGCACCAATACAGGAAGGCTATATTTTATATGTTTTCCGGCACCAGATAGATATGGGAGGACAAAGATATGCAATACGGACACTTTGATGATAAGAAGAAAGAGTATGTAATCACCAGTCCCAGGACCCCTCTCCCCTGGATCAATTATCTGGGATCCCGAGACTTCTTCCGGCTGATCTCCAACACCGGCGGCGGTTACTGCTTCTATAAGGATGCCAAACTCCTGCGCATGACCCGCTACCGTTACAACAACAGTCCTATGGACTGCGGCGGGCACTATTATTATATAAAAGAAGGGGACAGGATCTGGAACCCCGGCTGGCAGCCTGTCCAGGAAGAATTGGACGACTACAGCTGCCGGCACGGTCTGGGTTATACCATCATTGAAGGAATGAAGGAAAAGCTCAGGGCCAGACAGGAAGTTTTCGTTCCGGTAGAGGATGCCTGCGAGGTTACCAGGATCACCCTCACCAATGAATCAGATCAAAAGAAGGAAGCCGATCTTTTCAGCTATGTAGAATTCTGTCTCTGGAATGCCGAGGATGATTCCACCAACTTCCAGCGCAATTTCTCCACGGGAGAAGTGGAAGTCATCGGCAGCACTATTTATCATAAGACAGAATACCGGGAACGCCGGAATCACTATGCCGTTTTCTCAGTCAACCATGATATCGATGGTTTTGACACCAGCCGGGACGATTTCGTCGGTCTCTACAATGGCCCCCATAATCCCCAGGCAGTCCGGGAAGGACAAAGCCATAACAGCGTCGCCCACGGCTGGGCTCC
>CAMOVS010000111.1 GCA_946627575.1 uncultured Lachnospiraceae bacterium | reverse complement strand
TATATCCGAGTGGCTGGGCGGATTTGAGGGACTGGGCGTCTATATGACCCGGGTTAAAAAGGCCTATGCCTTTGATAAAATGTTTGCAGTGATCGTTTTTATAATCATCATAAGCCTTCTTTTGATGGGATTGGTGAATCTTATACGTGAGATTTCCATGCCCTGGGAAAGAGCGGCAAGAAAAAAGAATGCAGCCTTATGATCTCATATACCGGCCTGCTATCGGATTACTCTAGGAGGAGATACATCATGAGAAAAACCTTGAAAACAATTGTGACCATCGTACTGTCCGCCGCCATGCTGGCGGGTCTGTCCGCCTGCGGGAGCTCTGCCCCTGATTCATCAACCGGTTCAAAGGGATCCGTTAAGAAAATAACCGTTTCTTTGGATTGGACGCCCAACACCAACCATACCGGCATGTATGTGGCCCAGGCCCTGGGCTACTATAAAGAGGCCGGCCTTGAGGTGGAGATCGTTCAGCCGCCGGAAGACGGAGCCGTATCCATGTGCGCCGCCGGCCAGGCCCAGTTCGCTATCGATGCCCAGGATACCACGGCAGGCGCTCTGGACAGCGATACACCCATGGAAGTCACTACAGTAGCTGCCTTGATTCAGCACAATACTTCCGGCATCATCTCCCGCAAAGGTGACGGGATCAACCATCCAAGCGGCCTGGAAGGGAAGCGCTACTCTACCTGGAATCTCCCTGTAGAACTTGCCACCTTAGAGCAGGTTGTCAAAGACGACGGCGGCGACTTCAGCAAAGTTGAACTGATCCCCAACACCATCACCGATGAACCCGCTGCCCTCAGAGAAAAACAGACCGACGCTGTATGGGTCTTCTACGGCTGGAGCGGTATCAATGCCGAGGTTGAGGGCGTGGAAGTTGACTATTGGAATTTCAGGGATATCAATCCGGTCTTTGATTACTATACCCCGACCATGATTGCCAATAATGATTTCCTGGCCAATGATCCCGAAACAGCCAAAGCCTTCCTTGAAGCCACGAAGAAGGGTTATGAATATGCTGTTGATCACCCGAAAGAAGCTGCAGATTATC
Source organism: uncultured Lachnospiraceae bacterium (assembly GCA_946627575.1). Taxonomy (GTDB): domain Bacteria; phylum Bacillota; class Clostridia; order Lachnospirales; family Lachnospiraceae; genus Anaerobutyricum. The sequence goes on along the minus strand of CAMOVS010000111.1, from coordinate 4,330 downwards.
TGATCAAAGGTGACAGCACAGGTTCTCTTAAAGACAGCGCCGACCTGGTTTACAAGAGCCAGGAATACCTCTCCCCCCTCTATATTGATGATGCAGACCGCTGGGGAGTCATTGATGAAGGCCGCTGGAATGCATTTTACAGCTGGCTCTATGAGAACAAGCTGACGAAGAATGACCTGACCGGAACCGGATTCAGCAACGATTATCTGCCCCAGTAAGGCAATATGACAGGTGCACCATGGTTATACTAAGAGCGGAGAACATCCGAAAAATCTACGATGGCAGAACCATCATCCAGGATATCAATATCGAACTTAGGAAGGGTGAGCTGGTCTCTCTTCTGGGCCTGAGCGGGTCCGGCAAGACCACGCTTTTCCATGTCCTGGCCGGTCTTACTTTGCCCGAGGAAGGAAAGGTCTTTCTAGAAGGGAAGGATGTCACCGGCAAGCCGGGCAAGGTTGCCTACATGCTGCAGAAAGACATGCTGCTGGCACATAAAAAAGTCATTGATAATGTGTCCCTTCCCCTGGTGCTCCAGGGAAAAAGCAAAAAAGAGGCCCGGCAGAAGGCAGATCCTTTCTTCGAAGAATTCGGTCTTGCCGGAACCCAATACCAGTATCCTGTCCAATTATCCGGAGGCATGAGGCAGCGGGCCGCTCTCCTGCGGACCTGGCTGGCTTCTGAGGGAGTGGCTCTCCTGGACGAGCCTTTCAGCGCCCTGGACTCCATCACCAAGACAACCATTCACCGCTGGTACCTGGATGTCATGAAGAAAATCGATCTGTCCACCCTCTTTATCACCCACGATATCGATGAGGCCATCCTCCTGTCTGACCGGATCTACATTCTGACAGGCAGCCCGGGCGTCATAAAGGATGAAATCCTTCTCCCTCCCAGGGACCAAAGGGAAGATCCTTATAATCTCACATCAGAATTCCTGTCATTTAAAAAAGAGATCCTGTCCCGTATGGGATAGGATCTCTTTTTTTATGGTCATTTTTCACACCTGTCAATCTTCATGCTTGCCGGACCGTTTGTCCCTGTGTCTTCTCCACCACATGGGGAGGAGGATACATAAGAGGATGAAGAAGACGATGCTCAACAGAGAAAGAAGCAGACCCAGCTGGTAACCCGGCGGGGTATATATCAGAGAGATATCATGCTCTCCAGGCTCCAGCTCCACTCCCAGAAAAGCTTCGCCGATGGCTTCAGCCTTCCTGCTTTCCCCATCCACTTTCAGTTTCCATCCCTTGTCGTAAGGGATAGAAAGGAAAAGAAGATTTCTCCCGGTATCTGTCCCGGAAATCTTTGCCTTCCCCTCGATGGACCGGTCCGTGAATCCGGTGACTTCAAATCCCTTCTCTTCCTGTCCGGCAGCAATTCGGTCCATAACCTCCTTATGGCAATCGGCAGCAGACAGACGGACAATCCCGCTATCATCATCCCCCTTTAGCCGCATGGTTACGATCAGCCAGGATCCTGGTTCCGCTTTGCCGCAGTCGATGACCTGTCCATCAAGGTCTCCCTGGATCAGGTCTTTTCCGTTTAGAGAAAGGAAGGTGTCGGAAACCTGTGTGCCGTCATAATAGAAGCACAGGTCTTCTGCCCCCTCGGGAATGGGAATATTGAAGGTAAGGTTGTCATCCCTCCCATCTTCATAATAGAAGCGGTACTCACCCGGACTGCCGGTCGCTTCCGCACTGCAGGCATTGGTCATAGGGTCTTCGATCTCAATATCCATAAAAAGATCGGATTGACCGAACGCATCCTCTGCCAGCATGTTCATAGACCGGAAAGGATAAACGCTCCCCTCTTCGAAATAATCGTCAATGGAAGGATACACCATATATCCGCCGGAGGTCTTCCAGGGATTCTCAAAGACATTAATCTGGCCAAAGCTGTCTTTATAGCGAAATGCTGTGGAAGGCTCGTCCGTATCCTTATAGTACTGGTAGCGGACGTTAAGCAAGTAATCTGTCAGCACATTTTCCCCGACATATTTATATTCATTGGCTCCTGTAGAGAAACCCAGATGATCCATCACATCAACCATCCGGCCTGAAGCGGTCGATCCAAACAGGCCTACTGTATTCATGGGATAGTAAATGGCCTCATCAAGCATCAGGGCATGGACCACTTCACTCCGGTAGAAGCTTCCGTCATCCTGTTTGCGGATGGCCTCTTCCATATCCTCGGTATATCGAAAGAACTTAGGCACACTAATCTGACCATTTTCATGATATCCCAGTATCGCTGTGGCGCTCATCTCAACGATGACCAGCAAAGTAACCACCAGCTTGAGCACCACAAGGCCATCCTTATGGAAATAAGTAATCAGCTTCCCCGGCGGGCGCTTGGGTATCCCGGAAGTTTTTTCCTCTGCTTCCGGCGGACATGCCCCCTCCGTTACTGCCGGCTTTTTCTGCCGGCATACCAGCGTGATCAGCAATAGAATCAGGCTGTATATCAAGGCAAGGATGATGGCAACGATATACACATTGTCTTCGGGGAGATTAGCAGCAAACATTCTGCTTACCCAGAATATAGCCAGGCTTCCCGCGATCGCCAAGGGTATATGCCAGCTTTTCACCTGGTCAGCTTCCCCCATCAGGTCAAAGGCCATGGAAATGAGCAGAAAGCCCAGCAGGAAGGAAAAGCGGTTCGGGATCCCGTACTGGTCGTGAAAACCATGCCAGATAAAGTTAAGACGTATCTCACAAAAACTCAGATAAAAGAATCCGATCACCAGCAGGCGGCGTATCTTATCGCTCAGGCGGATGTTCCGATTCAGTATATACAGAATAAGGAAAACCAGAACAAAAATCCCTACATACAGGTTGGCATTGCCATCGAAATCATTGTCATGGGTTACCGGTGCGTTCATGGTAATCTGCCGGCCGAGAAGATCCGGAAGGGAAGTCAGCATCTGCTGATCCGGAAAATCAATACCTGCTCCGGCAGCCGTCTGCCGGATCCCCAGAAAAGCAGGAATCAGAATGACAGCAGCCATACCTCCGGCCATCAGAGAACAGACCGCGAAAGACAATCCTCTTTTCAGGAAATGTGTGACGCTCCCAAAATGCTGCATGAAAAACCAGATCACGCAGAAAATACAGATCATGTACCCTATATAATAATTGCAGGCCAATGCATAGAATAAGGCAAGGACATAGAGCTTACCGTCATTTTTCTCGGTCAGCCGCTCAATACCGAGCAAAATCAGGGGCAAAACCATGATAGCATCAAGCCACATAACATTCCAGCTGTAACCCACCATGTAGCTGTTAAGGGCATAGGCAGCCGCAGCTGCCACGGTAAATGGCTCCGGCTTTTTTGCGCGGGCATTGCACCAGATTCCCATAGCCAGGCCCGACAAGGCAATCTTCAGAACCATAATCATGCTCAGGGCCATGTTGAGCTGGGTTCTTTTAAAGAAAAGAATCAGCAGATTCAGAGGACTGATCAGATAATAGGCCATCAGAGACAGGAAATTAATACCCAGCCCTGCCCGAAAGCTGTATAGGAAACTGCTTCCCCCATGAAGCTTATCATACAGAACAGAGAAAAAGGGCATATATTGGTGAAGGGCATCGATGATCATCAGGGACTTCTCACCAAATGGTTCTACCCCGTAGGCCATCATGCAAACCACCATAACCAGGAGGGGCAGCAGGAAGGACAGGGCCAGAATCAATGCCCTCATCCGAAAGTCCGAGGAAGATCTCCTGGAGTGCCTGCCCTTTTTATTCCCTTTTTCTCCTTCTTTTGTTTTCTTGATTTCAACCGGACTGTCCCCGGTCTTGCCTTGAGCAAACTCTCCGCCGACAGTCCCCTCTTTCTTTTGCAGATAGTCTTTATCGGCACTTCCGCCGTCGTCACCCACTACATTTGGCCGCTTGTCGCCACTTGATCCGGACTCCTCGATGCTTTGGACTGTCTGCACCATCTTCTCTTCAGCCCCGGGAGTTCCGGGATCCTGCTCCGGCTGGCGGTTTTTCTCTTCCACCGCAGCTGGCTGCCCGGGAACCGCAGCATCTTTTTGCTGCCACGGATCCTTTTGTGGCTCCTGGAAGTCTCGGCTCTGTAAAGGACGACGTTCTATCCGGGCAGATCTCCTTCTCTTTTTGGGATAACGATCATCCCGCAACCGGATTCTTTCGTTAATCCCCCCCGCCTGCCGCCGGTATGCGCTTTCATTTTCCTTTTGCCTCCTAAACATCGCCTTCTCCTTTATTATTTTTATCTAACAAAGCCGTTCGGATGCTCGATTCCATTCCCGTGCCGTTTCACTTGCACGGATGTAATCGGCTCCTTTATAACGCAATTATTT
>CAMOVS010000110.1 GCA_946627575.1 uncultured Lachnospiraceae bacterium | reverse complement strand
AAGAGATCACAGGAGGTTGTTTGCAGGAGTGCAGACTGTCTGACAGAGAGAATAACACAGATATGCCATGCTCCGTAAGCAAGTATGCATGTTATGTATGTAACAAGATAACAGTATGTTGGGGAACAGTACTGGAACGATCATGTTGCATCAATTTGCGGACATAAGAAGTGGAAGTTCCGCATAGAAAGGTGTGTGTACAAATGGGTAAGTATGTTATTGGAATGGATGCGGGAACCATGGGCGTGCGTTGTGTTATTTTTGATCTGGAAGGCAGGGAGATCAGCAGCGCTTACTTTGAGACCCCTACTGTATATCCCAAGCCGGGTTGGGTAGAACAGAGTGCTTATGATGTAGTAGATCTTGCCTACAAGAGCGTTGCGAAAGCTATTGAAAAGAAAAACGTAGATTCGGAAGAGATCTGTGCGATCAGTTTTACCAACCAGCGGACCACCTGGGTTCCCATCGATAAAGATGGAAATTATATCGATAATATGTTTCTCTGGCAGGATCAGAGGGGAGCCGAGATTATTCCCTGGGCCAGAGAGCAGCTTGCTAAGCGCGGCATGACGGAAGCCGACCTTTATAAGAGGTGCGGTCATCCTCTTGGATCAGTACAGTGTGGCACCAAGGCTTTCTGGTTCCGTCTCAATAAGCCGGATCTCTATGAAAAGACCTATAAGATGGTTACTCCTCATGCCCTGATGGCCAAGGCATTTGGGTCGGATGACTGGTATGAGGAAGAGAGCGACGCCAACTGGTGGCTGGTTACCAATGGTGATACTTTCCAGGTTGATCCGGATCTCTGCGAGATATTCGGTATGGATCCTGACAAATATCCTATTTTCCTGAAACCGGGAACACCGATCGGCGGAGTCTCGAAAGAATGTGCAGAGAAAACAGGGCTGAAAGAGGGGACACCTCTTTATGTGGGATCCGGAGACCAGCAGTGTGGAGCTCTGGGTGTAGGTAATTCCGGTGAGGACGGACTGGGTTCGGTATGTCTGGGAACCGCCGGCCTCTGTATCGGATATTCCGACAAGCCGATCCGCGATCCTAACGGAGCCTGCCATGTTCTTGGACATCCGGCAGGAGGATACACCATGGAGGGTCATGCTTCCGCAGCAGCCTCTTCCTTCCGCTGGCTGAGGAATACCATTTCCCAGTATGAGATGACCGCAGCAGAAGTCAGCGGCATCGATGTATATGACATCATGACGGCAACTGCCTCCCAGGCTCCTATTGGTGCCAAGGGAACCATCTTCCTTCCTTGGCTTGCCGGAGCGGCATGTCCCCACTATGATGATAACGCCAGAGGCGGCTTTATCGGAATGACCCTTGGCTCCACCAAATCCGAGCTGACCAGGGCCGCTATGGAAGGCATCTGTTTCGAGATGAGGGAGATGCTGGAAGCTCTTAAGGCAGCAGGGTTCTCTGAGTTTAAGACCCTCCGTGTCACAGGCGGCGCAGCAAGATCCGACCTCTGGAATCAGATCCAGGCCGACATCTACGGATGCGCAGTTGAGACAGTTGAGGCTCCGGAGGCAACAGCCCTCGGCGCAGCTATGATCGCAGCGGTGGGCGCAGGCATTTACAAGGATGCGAAAGAAGCATCGGAGAAGATGGTTCATGTTCAGAAGCGCTATGAGCCTAAGCCGGAGAATGTAGCCCAGTACAATGATGTATATAAATTGTTCCAGGCTTGCTATAACGGTCTGGCTAAGGAAGCCTTCCCGGCCATTTACCAGTATCAGAACAAATATTATTGATGGCTTTGGATCATTATTTACAGGAGGCATGATTATGGATTTTTCATTTTTGACTGCACATAAAATCGTGTTCAAGCAGAATGCGATCCTGGAACTGAAAGATCATATCGATAGTCTTGGAACTAACTTTATGATCGTAGTAGACCCCTTTTTTGCCGATTCTCCCACCATGGAGCATGTCAAGAAGCAGATGGATGAGATGGGAAAGAAGTGCACCGTATACAGCAAGGTAGCCAGTGAGCCTACTGTAGAGCAGGTGGATGAGGTTGCCGGTATCGCCATTGAAAATGGCTGTGATGCCGTTATGTCCATCGGCGGCGGCAGCAATATTGATGTGGGAAAGGCAGTAGCAGCCCTGATCACCAACGGCACTCCAGCCATCGATTATATGGAATACGTAGGTAAAGGAAAGAAAGTAACCAAAGAGCCAGTACCCTTTATCGCTGTACCAACGACTTCAGGTACAGGCAGTGAGGTAACCAAAAATGCAGTGCTTGGTTCTTCGGTTCAGACCTTCAAGCGGTCTATGCGGTCCGATATGATGATAGCCAATCTGTCAATCATTGATCCCGTTCTTTCCGCCGGATGTCCTAAGAAGGTTACGGCTAACTCCGGTATCGACGCCATGACACATCTGATTGAGGCTTATACTACCTGGAGAGCAACACCCATCAGTGATGGCCTGGCTCTGAAGGGTATTGAGCTGGCAGGTAAATATTTGCAGAGAGCCTATGATGATGGTTCGGATATGGAGGCAAGAGAAGGCATGGCAGCCGCTTCCCTCATGGGCGGCATGGCCTTTGCCAATTCCGGTTTGGGAGCTGCCCACGGCATCGGCATGGCAGTCGGTATTGCCTACCATGTGCCCCATGGAGAAGCCTGCGGTATATTGCTTCCCCATGTGATGAAGCTGAATGCTCCGGCGGTGACCGAAAGAATGGCCCGGGTCGGAGAGGCTCTGACAGGAAAGAGATATGCCAGTGATGAAGAAGCGGCTCAGGCAGCGGTAGACTTTGTATTTGCTTTAACGAAACATATGGAGATCAAGCCGGACTTCCGTCATCTGAATATACCGGATGAGGCCATCCCGGGTCTTGCCAAGGCAAGTTTCGGAACCAGTATGTCCAGCAACCCGGTACAGCTAAGCCAGGAGGAGTGGGAAGATTATTTCCGCAAGAACCTGATGTGATTTCGGGTACTGTTCCCCGGGACTTCGGGCCTGCTGAATCATTATAAACAGTACAAAAGCATTATGGGACAGCAGTGGAACCTGCCTCAGAGCAGGTGCCCGAAGTCCGTTTTGATTATAGCATAGATCTAAGAAACTGTCTTCTGGACGTTCATTGAGCTTGGTTTAGCCGTGAACGGACAGAAGACAGTTTTTAAAATGTCAGAAAATTCAGACGAATGAGAGCGTAATAATTAATTTAGAATACGATAAAGAATTATTAAGCAAATAAAGCAGACGAAATGATTGACATTTTATAAAAAATGTGATATTGTACATACACCAAAAGGTTACAAAAGAGTATTAATAATCTCAAATGTAACCCAACAAAACGATTTTCAATTACTCATTAGTCACTATTTATTTACAAAAGGAGGTAAACGACTATGATGACAGTAAGAGAGTTTGCAAAGCATTTTGATCTTGCCCTGCTTGCGCCCAACTGCCGGGAGGCGGATATTGTGGAGGCTTGTGCTACCGCTGCCAAGTACCAGGTCAATTCTGTGAACGTTAATTCAACCTGGGCAGAAGTTGCCAAAAGAGAACTGGCCGGAACCGGTGTTGGTCCCAGTGCCGTAATCGGATTCCCCTATGGCGCATGTATTTCCGAGTGCAAGTATCTTGAGCTTGAGAAGATGGTTGAGCTTGGCTGTACCGCCTGCGATATGGTTGTCAATATCGGCGCTATGAGAGACCACAACTACAAACTGGTTCGCGATGAGATCCGGAAGTTCGTTGAGATCTGTAAGCCGGCTAATTGCGATACCAAACTCATCTTTGAAGTTGGATTCCTTACCGATGAGGAGATCGCTGATCTGACCAAGATCTGCTGTGAGGAAGGTATCTCTTATGTAAAGACAGCTACCGGCAGCCAGGCCTTCCCGGATATTGACCAGGTTAAGATTATGAAGGCTAACCTGTCAGGCGATACCAAGATTAAAGTGTCCGGTGTTCCCAGAACCTTCGTTCTTCCCGCTGCCATGTATGCATTTAATCATCTGGGAGTTTCCTTGATTGGTACCAGAAGTGCCGGCAAGATTGTTGCCGCTTATGAGCAGTACCTGACAGAAATCTAATGAAAAGATGTGAGAAAATGAATCGGATAATTAGAAGACGGCAGAGATCCTAATCATAAATGTGATCCTGCCGCCTCCCCGGCATTCTGATGTTGCAGCATCTGAATGCCTGCCATGCAGGGAGATCATGGTTATTGATTTCTCTGCAGGCTGCTTAAAGGACTAAGCGCAATATATTATATATCATTTTTTCAAAATGGTCTATGGTAGATATCTAATTATCATTTGTTTTTCTCAAATCATATTACAATTCTGTCTTATTTCCCATAATTATAGCTTTCAATATCGGTCGCGGATTCCCCTGTTTCCATATCTGTCTTAGGCGGGGGTAATAGTTCGCTGTTTAATCCATCATGACAATAGGATGATTCTGCAGGCACGGACTTACAGTAGTTTTGCCTGCAATTGAGGGAGGTATTTATGAGTAAGTATGTAATGGCTGTTGATATTGGAACAACAGGCACCAAGGCAGTTGTATTTGATTTAAAGGGTAATATCAAGGGTATGGGATACTTTGATACCCCGACTTATTTCCCCCGCCCCGGATTTGTAGAGCAGGAAACCAGCGAGGTGGTTGAGCTTCTGTACAGCTCTACCAAGTACGCTGTTCAGAACTCCGGCGTAGATCCCAAGGATATCATCGGTATTTCCTTCTCCCACATGTGCTGTTCCTTTGTTCCGGTTGATAAGGATGGTAATTACCTCAGCCGGTCTATCCTCTGGAATGACTTCCGCGGTGAGGAAATGTTCCCCTATATGAAGGAAAAGCTTGCTGAGAACGGCATCAGCGAGATAGATGATTATAACTTTACCGGTTATCCTTTTGGACCGCTTGCAACGACTCCTAAGTTTCTTTGGATCAAGAAACATATGCCGGAAGTCTATGAGAAGACATATAAGTTTATCGGTCTTGAGGCGGTTATGATTCGTGCTTTTACTGACAACATTGTTGACTATTGGGATGACAAGCCGGGTCTTACCTATACGAAGCTTTCTAACAATGATACCTTTGAGCTGGATCCCAAGCGTGCAGAGATCTATGACATCGATATCAATAAGTATCCGGGCAGAAAAGATCCGGGCGCTTTCGTCGGCGAGGTTACGGAAAGAGTAGCCAAGCTTACCGGTCTTGTTCCAGGCACACCGGTTTACTGTGGAGCGGGAGACCAGAGATGCGCAGCTGTCGGCGCCGGCGTAGCTAAAGATGGCATGATTTCCGGCGTTCTTGGAACAGCAGGTGTTATCCATGCTTACAGCTCTAAGCCGGTCCGTCATCCGGAAGGCAAGATCTCTAGCATGGGACATGCCGGGACCGGTCACTGGC
>CAMOVS010000109.1 GCA_946627575.1 uncultured Lachnospiraceae bacterium | reverse complement strand
AAAAAAGACCGCCGCGAAAAAGCCTGCGGCCAAAAAAGCATCATCAAAGAAGGCGGATTCAAAATAATCCGGCAGAAAAGAAAGCTGTGAACAAGACAAGCAAAAAGGCATCCGCCGGAAATGGCAAGACAAAGGAATAATGATCTGTAATGGGGAAAGCGCTGTCGGTAATCCGAAGCCTTTTCCCTTTTTCCTTAGGGCAGATATGGTATGAGCAGGGAAAGCTGACCAGCCCCATGATTCTTCAGAACGATTCAGGATGCAGTTTTAGGAGGCAGAAGCGCCATGTCAGTTGACAAAAAATGCAATGTAATATAAACTTAATAAGTTAATGACAAGGCACGTAACACTATGATTTCCCGGCCGGGACAGGGCCGGATGAAAGCGAGGAAATCCATGAGATATGATTATAAGAAAATAGAACCCAAGTGGCAGAAGGTATGGGAGGACGGCAAGGTCTTCCGGGCTGTGGACGGGTCGGATAAACCCAAGTTCTACGGTCTGGTTGAGTTCCCTTATCCCAGTGGAGCCGGTATGCATGTGGGTCACATCAAGGCTTACTCCAGCCTGGAGGTGGTATCCAGAAAGCGCCGTATGGAAGGATACAATGTTCTTTTCCCCATCGGTTTTGACGCATACGGCCTGCCGACAGAGAACTACGCCATCAAGACCAACACCCATCCCAGAATCATCACGGATCAGAACATCAGCAAGTTCACCAACCAGCTTAAGAAGGTAGGCTTTGCTTTTGACTGGGACCGGGTGATCGATACCACGGAAGAGGACTTCTACCGCTGGACCCAGTGGATTTTCCTTAAATTATTTGACCATGGACTGGTTTACCGTGACAAGGCATGGGTAAACTACTGTCCTTCCTGTAAGGTTGTATTGTCCAATGAGGACAGTCAGGGCGGCAAGTGTGATATCTGCCACAGTGATGTAATCCAGAAGTCCAAAGATGTATGGTACCTGAAGATCACGGAGTATGCCGACAAGCTGCTGGAAGGTCTTGAGACCGTGGATTATCCGGAGAATATCAAGCAGCAGCAGATTAACTGGATCGGCAAGTCTACAGGAGCTTTCGTGAACTTCTCCATCAAGGGCGTCGATGAGAAGCTGGAGATCTATACTACCAGACCGGATACTCTTTTCGGCGTAACCTTCATGGTTATTGCGCCGGAACATCCCATGATCGACAAGTATGCTGACAGGATCGCCAACATGGATGCCATCGAAGCCTATCGTAAGGAATGTGCCAAGAAGACCGAGTTCGAGAGAACTCAGCTGGTCAAGGACAAGACCGGAGTAAAGATTGATGGCTTTACCGCTGTGAATCCTGTCAACGGGAAAGAGATACCGGTCTTTATCGCAGATTATGTCATGATGGGTTATGGTACAGGAGCCATTATGGCTGTGCCGGGACATGATCAGAGAGACTATGACTTCGCCAAAGAGTTTGGTATCGACATCATCGAGGTCATCAAAGGCGGCAACATGGACGAGTGCGCCTACACCGGTGACGGCGAGATGGTCAACTCCGATTACCTTAACGGATACACCAATAAGAAAGACTCTATCGCCAGGATGATCGAAGAGCTGGAGAAGCAGGGCATCGGCCGTGCCGGTGTTCAGTATAAGATGAAGGATTGGGCTTTCAACCGTCAGAGATACTGGGGCGAGCCCATCCCTATCGTTCATTGTCCTCATTGCGGTGATGTGGGTGTTCCTTACGAGGAACTGCCTCTCAAGCTGCCTAAGGTAGAGAACTTTGAGCCGGGACAGGACGGAGAATCCCCATTGGCAGGCATTGAATCTTTTGTCAACTGCAGCTGCCCCAAATGCGGCCGGCCGGCGAAAAGAGAGACCGATACCATGCCCCAGTGGGCAGGATCTTCCTGGTATTATCTGCGCTATATCGATCCTAAGAATACAGAGAGTCTCTGCGACAGGGACAAGATGAATTACTGGATGCCGGTAGACTGGTACAATGGGGGCATGGAGCATGTCACCAGACATATGATCTACTCCCGTTTCTGGCACCATTTCCTCTATGATATTGGCGTAGTGAACACTGCGGAGCCCTATGCCAAGCGGTCAGCCCAGGGACTGATTCTGGGACCGGACGGGGACAAGATGAGCAAATCCAAGGGCAATGTCATTGATCCTCTGGATATCGTCGAAGAGTATGGCGCCGACACACTCAGGACTTACGTTCTTTTTATGGGCGATTACGGTGCTGCAACACCCTGGAATGACCGGGCCACGAAAGGCTGTAAGCGTTTCCTGGAAAGAGTAGCAGGCATGACCGACATGCTGACGGAGGATAAAGCCTCCCCGGCTATGGAGACCCGTTTCCATCAGACCATCAAGAAGGTCAGCCAGGACATAGAGAACATGAAGTTCAACACCGCCATCGCAGCCCTCATGGCTCTGGTCAATGATATCTACGATGCAGGCGCGGTCAATAAAGAAGACTTCCAGACCTTTATCCGGCTTCTCTGTCCCTTTGCACCCCACCTGTGTGAGGAGCTCTGGGAGATGACAGGAGGAGAAGGTCTCTGTTCCCTGGCATCCTGGCCTATTTACGATGAGGCAAAGACCGTAGAATCCACCATCGAGATCGGCGTTCAGGTCAACGGTAAGATGAGGGGAACCATTACTATCCCCAGAGACTGCAGCAAGGAAGAAGCCATCGCAGCTGCCATGGAGATTCCCACAGTCAAGAAATCCACCGACGGCAAGAAGATCATCAAGGAGATCTATGTGCCCAATAAGATTGTAAATATTGTAGCCAAATAAGTTCGTAAGACTACAATAAGTGAATAATAAAAAAGAAAGAGAGGAATGTTCGGTAAGGAACCTTTCTCTCTTTCTTAATATATATCTACTATGATTCAATGATGATTCAGTCGTCTTTCTTACTTTCCGATCAGATGCCCTGCTACCCAGCCGGTGGTATAAGCACCGGCAAGATTGATCTCGTACCAGTCAAATCCGTTGTTAATGACAACTCTTCCGGTCGGAAATACTTCAGTTCCGTTTGGAATGGTGAAGAAGACTTCGGAATTCAGGTCCGGCTCTTTTCTGCAATTTACATAGTCATATCCCTTATGCGGGTTGTTTACGACGTTCTCTGTTCCGCCAACTACCTGATCCAGTTCATTAACATTAAGATTTTTCATGTCTGTCATTTTATGTTCCTCCTTATTGGATATGTTTAGTTCTGTTACTTATTTACCGGTGGTTTGTTTCTTTGTGACTATATGATAACAAAAATTAAGTCACAGAAGTGTCATAGGATTTATGTTTTTTTTCGGACCAAATACCGCCCCCGCAGAATCAGGTTATATTTGACGGTTGTTATGATGTTAAGTGCGCTATAATATCGTATTCTTAAATGAATTGCGGATGGGATTGTGAATATCATGAAGTGGTAAAAGAAAGTGATGAATATCTCTTGATAGAAATCAGATTTCGGTATATAGTTAAATTGGATTTTTGTATTATTTATCATAATAATTAGGGATAATTATCGGAAACCAATGTGAAAAATAACGAACATTACATACATATATTTCACATATTTCACAAAAGACTGCTTGTATATTCTATTAATGAAAACAATCGCACCATAGTAGTGATTTGACGAATAACCATTACTAAAAGGAAAACGGGAAGGAGGAATCGCCATGAAAGATCATCGCAATATTGTTGACAGGTTGACGGGATTATTTAAAGATAAACAATCCGGCAAGAGCTTGCACCGGATTATCATGATGATGGCAGTTACGGTTGTATTCATGACGACATATCTACTGATTCTTCCTGCGATTACTTTGGATGAAGATTCAGGCCACAGGCTTCCCGGCATCAGTCTGGAAGGGGGGAGCACCTCTCGGGAAAGCGAATCGAACCCTTCTCCTGATAAGACCGATCAAAAAGATGAAGACCAGGAAAAGAAAACGACTCGCAATGACCAGAAGACTGAAGAAGAAAGCCAGGAAGAAAGCTCAGGAAAGAATAAGATCAAAGAATCGACAGAGCATGTAGATTCGGCAACTGAAAATAGAGACGAAGTAAAGACACTCGAGTACAATGCAGGAGATTACAAGGTAAGCGCAGTTGTAGACAATAGAACAACCCTGCCAAAAGGAAGCAAGCTTCGTGTCAAGGAAGTAAAGGCGGGCACAGAAAAGTACCGGTCTTATTTTGCATTAGTGAAGAAAGAGCTTTCTGCAAGTGTGCCGGGGGCAGATGCCAGAAAGCTGACCCTCTATGAGATTTCTTTTAAGGATTCCGAAGGAAAAGAAATAGAAGATGTCACGGCGGATATTGTCATAAGGTATAAGGATGGGATTAACCTGCTGGCGGATGACCTTTACAGGGGAGTAATCTGTGAAGGAAACCAGGTGCTTCGGGAGCAGAACCGAGTTGAACTTATCGAAAAGAACAGATATGCCGGCATCAGCAGCGGGGAAAGAGATGACGCCGTTCAGATCATCAATGACAAGATCATTTCCCTGTCTTTCCATCATTTCTCCAAAGGCAAAAAAGGCAGCGGCAATCTCTGCGGCCTGGCCATCCTGACCATGAAGGATGAAAAAGGAAAAGAAGTAGGAGCAGCAGATGATACTGCGGATGAGGATGAAGAAAGTACTGATGATGCAGTAAATGATGCAACTGATCTTAAAGACGAGAAAGAGAATTCCCAAGGCGAAGATGCTGTAGACAAAGACACCGCAGATGCTGACACAAAAGCCAGCCCTTATCTGACCGGAAAACAAAAAATCGAAACGGACGAGTACGCCGTAACCGCTGAGTTGGACGAAGAAGCGCAGATTCCGGCGGACGCGGATTTCTACGCCCAAAAACTCAGTGACAAGGAGGCCGAGAAATACAAGAAAAAGGCAAAAAAGGAACTGGGGATCGAAGACATGGACAATGCTCAGTTCTTTGACATCGGTTTCCGCCATAAAGGACAGGAGATCGAACCCGTGGCCCCGGTGGCCGTGACAATATCTATAGCTGATACCATGGATGCCAAGGTCATTCATTTCGTCAACAACGGAGTCCGCTATGTCAAGACTGACAAGGTTAGTCATGGCAATGGGAAGGCAAACGGGAAGAAGAAGGCGGCCTCCGGTAAGAAGGGGAAGAAGGCAGAGCAGAAGCAGGACAAATACGGGACCACCGTAGAGTTTAATGCGGACGGGTTCTCGATTTATGCCGTCGTCGATGAAGGAGAAGGCGGAGACAACGCCAGAATGACGCTGAATTTCTACGGCAAGGATCAGACAACTCCGCTTGCGACCGTGTATGTCAAGAACAGCGATACTCTGCAGCAACTGCATGATATCATCTACGATCCGGGTGCGGGGGATATCGAAACGAGCGAATTGTT
>CAMOVS010000108.1 GCA_946627575.1 uncultured Lachnospiraceae bacterium | reverse complement strand
AGATGCCGGAGAGATCAGGAGACTTAGAGATTCCGATGCCGGCCAGGATCAGGAAAAGGATTCCGCTTCAGATTCCACTTTAATAGAAGAGTCCACTCAAGAATCGGCTTCCACAGAGGATTCAGCCCAGGAGCCTGCTTCAACGGAGGATTTGAACAAGAAAGATGGGAGATCCAATACTGTAAAAAATGATCCCGGGTTTCCATTCAAAAGATAATGACGGAGCCGCCGGCAGCAAGGAAGGCTGATCGGCCGGCCGGGCATAATTTAGATTATCTGGATTAGAATACTGCATACGATATTTCATTGAAAGGAGTCACACATGGGAAGAAATTATAAGGCAGATTATGGAGTAGATCTGGTGTTCTGTATCGATGCTACGGGAAGTATGACACCTACGCTGGATATGGTTAAGAATAACGCTCTGAACTTTTACAATGATTTTCAGGCCAAGATGGCAGAGAAGAGAAAGACAGTATCCGAACTTAGAATTCGTATCATCGCTTTCCGCGACTATTATTATGATAAAGACAATGCCATGCTGGTAACAGACTTCTTTACTCTGCCGGAACAGGCAGGAGATTTTGAAGGCTGCGTACGAAGCATCAAGGCCATGGGCGGCGGAGATGATCCGGAAGATGGCCTGGAGGCTTTGGCTTTTGCCATGAAGTCCAAGTGGAATACCACAGCAACCAAACGTCGTCACGTTATCGTGGTATGGTCGGATGATGCAACCCATAAGATTGGATTTGGCAGCAGTGCCGCCAACTATCCTTCCAACATGGCCAAGAGTTTTGATGAGCTGACTGCATGGTGGGGAAGCTCCCAGATGCCGGGACTTATGGATGAATCAGCAAAACGACTGCTTATGTTCACCCCAAGCTTCCCATTTTGGACGACCATCCGCGACAATTGGAACAATGTCATCCATTACGAATCCGAAGCCGGAGCCGGCTTGGATAAGCTGGACTATGAACAGATTCTGAATGTGATCAGTAATTCTATCTAATGTCGTAATTCGCTGGAAGGGCTTGTAATTCACTGGAAGGGCTTATGAAAAAAAAGGATACTTTCTTTAATAAATTTGATAATATGCTCCTGATTTCTCTTCCTGTCAGGGAAGGAAAGGGAGAGGACAATTTCTATTGCTGCGGCCCGGACGAAAACCTGGATAAAGCTGTGATGGGTGTGTTTGACGGTAGCGGAGGGCTGGGTTCCCGGACTCACAAGGAGATGGGCGGCTATACAGAAGCTTACCTCGGTTCCAGAACGTTAAGCGGAGCTCTGCATGACTGGTTTGAGGCTTACAGAGACCGGCCCTTTCCCAGGGATAAGGAATTAACGGACAGCCTTTACGCCTATTTCATGACTGCTTATGGCGTGATAAAGGACCATACTGTGGAGAACACCAGGATTAAAGGAGCCTTGATCCGAAGCTTCCCTACGACAGGGACTATTGTCGCGGCGGAGAATAATCCTGAAGGCATATTGCTTCAGATCCTCTGGGCCGGAGATTCCAGGATCTATCTGCTCGACAGAGATGGCCTCGCTCAGTTTTCCATAGATGATGTGGCTACCACGGATGCTCTGGAGAATCTGACAGGGGATGATTCCATGAGCAATGTTATGGCTGCGGATGGTGAATTCAGAATGAATTACAGACAGAAGCTGATCACGGAACCGACCATGGTTCTTGCCGCATCGGACGGGTGTTTTGGCTATCTGCCGACACCCATGGAGTTTGAGTTTGAGATTCTCGATGCTCTATGCCATGCGGAATCCCCCTATCAATTTCGTGACCAGCTGGCCGGACTTTTCAAGGATGTGGCCGGAGATGATGCAACCATGTGCATGACAAGTTTTATGTTTGGTACTTTTAAAGAGCAGAAAAAGATATTACAGCCAAGACTTGATCTGGTCAACGCCAGGTATATAGCCCCGCTTGATGACTGCAGGAAGAATCATCCGGATAAAGAACGCGAGTATACCAGAAGGGTCTGGAATGAATACCGAAGAAATTATGAGCGGATGTGGACATCCGGGGGGAAATAATTATGGCTGATTATATGAACGGATACGAATTGCTGCGTGATTTCTCTTCGGAAAATGCAGGATTCTGCCGGTGGACTTTTGCAAGAAAGGGTGGAAAAGAATACTTTCTGAAGGAATTCGTAGATCCGGTGTATCCTATGGACACGGTCGAACTGTCGGAACGTATTATTAATGACAGGAAGGCTATATGTCAGAATTTTGAGAATACCAAGCTTCATTTATACGAAGAGGTCAATCGTATATCCGACGGCAATCTGATCCGGATCCAGGAATTTTTCCGCTATGATTCCAGGTATTATATTGCCATGCCCAGGGTTCCTGATCAGGGTATCAGCACTCAGGAGATAGCATCCAGTCCTATGGAATACAGAATCCAGCTCTGCCGGACGCTGGCCTACAGCCTGATGCAGCTGCACGAGCGAGGCATCGTTCACGCTGATATAAAGCCTTCGAATGTGATTATTAAAAGGACGAAAACCGGCCGCTTTACCGGTCAGATCATAGATTATGACTGCAGCTTCTTTCAGATGAATCCGCCCAAGAATCCTGAGAGTCTCCATGGAGACCAGGTCTACCTTTCGCCGGAAGCCCAGCGATTTATCTGCGAAGACCATGTCCTTTTAACCTGCCAGATGGATGTTTTTGCTTTGGGGATTATGTTTCATGAATACCTTACAGGGGAGCTTCCGGCCTTTGACGAGGATGAATATGGTTATCCGTGTATTGCTCTTCTGGAGGAAGATGAATTAATTCTCTCACCCAAGCTGGATGCCATACCTCATATACGCCAGGTTATCGAATGGATGCTGGAGGTAGAGCCGGCAAGGAGGATCCCCATCGCTGATGTCTTTGAACAGCTTGGAGGAGATCTGGATTATGACTACAGTGAGTCTATAGAAGAAGAGGTGAACCGCGGAACAGATAGGGAGGATCGTTTTGAAAGGCGATCCACATCTCCTGGTTTCCGGCCGCCGGGAGCCGATGATTTAATGTAGACGCACCTCTTCTTTTGCACAGATTTGCCATCTGGAGAGCATAATTTAACATTTTTTTGTATAAATGAATGGATTGAAAAACAGGACATGAGACTGTATAATTGTTAACAGTCTGTCCTGTTTATTTCTTTATCAGGGCAGAGTGACAGAATAATCGATGAAAGAAGCTGATTTCGCTCATGCAAATGAAGAGCATGGAAACGGAATCGAGCATCCGACAGACTTAGGCAGAGTATTACCTGTAGTTTTAAAGGAGGACTATCCAGATGGGAAGAGTATATAATTTCTCCGCTGGCCCGGCTGTACTGCCGGAGGAAGTATTGAGAGAAGCAGCAGAAGAGATGATGGACTACAAGGGCAGCGGCATGTCCGTTATGGAGATGAGCCACAGGTCCAAATGGTTTGATGACATAATTAAGGAAGCGGAGAAAGATCTGCGTGATCTGATGAAGATTCCGGATAATTATAAAGTCCTCTTCCTTCAGGGAGGGGCATCACAGCAGTTTGCCGCTATTCCCATGAACCTGATGAAGAATGGTGTTGCTGATTATATCGTTACCGGCCAGTGGGCAAAGAAAGCTTATCAGGAGGCCCAGAAATACGGAAAGGCCAATAAGATTGCTTCTTCTGAGGATAGAACCTTTGCTTATATTCCGGATTGCTCCGACCTGCCCATCAGTGAGGATGCAGATTATGTATATATCTGTGAGAACAATACCATCTACGGAACCAAGTTCAAAGAACTGCCCAATACCAAAGGAAAGACTCTGGTAGCCGATGTGTCATCCTGTTTCCTCTCCGAACCGGTGGATGTGGAGAAGTACGGCATTATTTATGGCGGCGTTCAGAAAAATGTAGGTCCGGCCGGCGTGGTGATTTCCATCATCCGGGAAGACCTGATCACAGATGATGTTCTTGAGGGAACTCCCACCATGCTTAAGTTCAAGACACAGGCTGACAAAGACTCCCTCTACAATACACCTCCCTGCTATGGCATCTACATCTGCGGCAAAGTCTTCAAATGGCTCAAGAAGCAGGGCGGATTGGAAGCGATCAAAGAGCGCAATGAAAAGAAGGCAGCCCTTCTCTATGATTTCCTTGATCAGAGCAAGATGTTCAAAGGGACGGTGGACAAGAAAGACCGGTCTCTGATGAACGTCCCCTTTGTGACAGGAGATAAAGATCTGGATGCCCGCTTTGTAAAAGAAGCGGAAGCAGCCGGGTTTGTCAACCTCAAAGGCCACCGCAGTGTAGGCGGAATGCGCGCTTCCATCTACAATGCCATGCCCATCGAAGGCGTAGAGAAGCTGGTCGCATTTATGAAGGACTTCGAAGAAAAGAATTCCTGATAATACTTTTGGTTATATATAGAAGATATGACCGCCCGGAATATTTCGGGCGGTTTTCTATATGGCGTTTCGGATGGAAATGAGTTATACTGTATAAGTCCGACTTTTTAGTTCTGTGAACGAATCTTGCTTTTTACAAGCAGTAGTGACAGTGATGATTGGAAGATTCTGGATGCGGAGTAATCATGGCTAAGAAAATATTAAACTATGAATTATTTACAAATAAAAAAGACAAGCTCATGGCTATCCGGAAGCAGCGCAACCGGGCCAGACGAATGAAAATCTTCTTGGCTTTGGCTGTTCTGGTTCTGATTCTGCTGATTATTTACCTGATCAACAATAGCCGCTGCCGGTATTATGTATACAAAAATGTCAGCGAAGGCGAGGAGAATGTGAACGTATCCTACGAGAAGTTCGCCTCCGGCTATATCAAATACAGCAACAACGGTATCGAGTATCAGAAGTCTTTGGGAGATTCCGAATGGAATTCTCCGGATTCCTATACGCATCCCTTTGTTGAGCTTTCTGACCAGTATATCCTGTTTGGAGATAAAGGGTCAAACAACTTGAAGCTCTTTAATAAGGATGGGGAAGTCCACTCATACACTCTCAAGTATCCGATTGCCCAGGCTTCCGTCTCTGACGGTGGTTTTATCGAGGTTGTTCTGCGAGGGGAGAACAGCAATTATATTCAGGTTTATGACCGGGAAGGAGCGATGGTAGCAGATATGAAGTCATCGGTGGACGAAACGGGCTACCCGCTTACCGCCGCCATTTCACCCGATGGCGGCCTGCTGGCTGTCAGCTACTACAAATTAAGCGGTATGCAGTCCGGCGCTGCCGTGGTCTTCTATGACCTTCGGTCCAAGGCTTCCCAGGATATATCAGCCGGATTCGAATATTCAGAACTTATGATTCCTAAGCTGACTTTTATAGAAAAGAACAGCCTGGTGGCTTTTGGAGACGGGCAAGTTATACTTTTCTCCACTGATTCAAGACCATCTG
>CAMOVS010000107.1 GCA_946627575.1 uncultured Lachnospiraceae bacterium | reverse complement strand
GCTCTGACTACCAGGGAACTTTCCCGTATGATTAAGGGTGCCGGCATCACCTTCAAAGACCTGCCCGGTGAAGAATTCGACGATCCCTTCGCCATGGCTTCCGGAGCCGGCAAGATCTTCGGCGCCACCGGCGGTGTTATGGAAGCGGCCCTTCGTACCGCAGCCAACATCCTGGATGGAAGCAATGAAAAGGTGGACTTCATGGATGTCCGTGGAATCCCCGGCATCAAAGAAGCTACCTATAAGATCGCAGGCACAGAAGTGAACGTGTGCGTTGCCAGCGGTCTGGCCAACGCACGTAAGGTCGTAGAAATGGTGAAAAACGGCGAGAAGAACTATCTTTTCATCGAGATTATGGCTTGCCCCGGCGGCTGTATCAACGGCGGCGGACAGCCCGTCCAGAGCGACAGCGTAAGGAACTATACAGACCTCAAGAGTCTGCGGTCTGCCGTTCTCTACGATTCTGACAGTGCCAATGAACTCCGTCGGTCCCATGAAAGTCCTGTTGTCCAGATGCTCTATGACGAGTACCTGGAGAAGCCCGGCAAGGCCAAGGCCCACAGCCTGCTTCACACCACCTACACAGCAAGATAGTATCCCTGTGCAGGGAATTCATCCCTTTTGATGATGGCATATAAGGTAAATTGTTGCCAGCACTCCGGCTGTCTGAGATTATCAGGCCGTCGGAGTGTTTTTTTATGCAAGCAAAAAACTTTCATATCGAACAGTATGTTTTTGTCCGGTTTCAAATAATTTCAACAAGATAATCTATTTCCATATCCATACCTTGATGCTACAATTCAAGTATCTCACAAGGTGGAAACACCAATCTCATATACTCTCAGATGAATTAACTTCGCAACATGGTTATAAAGTTTACTTCATCTCCTCTTTTTACATAATTGCCAAAAACAGCCCGGAAGGATCCGGGCTGTTTTTGATATGATACTTATTGAATTGCTCGTGCATCGCACGGATGACCTGTTGTTTGATGAACGGCGGAACCGTGAACAGGGATGATCGATGTACTGTTTACTATTGGCTCAAAGCTCAGGTATCTTACATACATCGATCCATTCTTTGCTGCCGGACAGATCATAAAGTTCTTCCGGTGTAAGTTCTACTGCGCTGCTGGCATTCCCGCAGGCCGGATAGACGATATCAAACCGCTGCAGGGACCTGTCCGCATAGACTTCCACCCCTTCCTTGATTCCGAAGGGGCATACCCCGCCTACATCGTGTCCGATCCAGTCATGAACCTGGTCCGGCGTCAGCATCTTTGCCTTCTTGCCAAAGAAAGCCTTGTACTTGGCATTATTGACCTTGGCATCACCAGCACATATGATCATCACCGGTCTTTCTTCCACCAGAAAAGTCAATGACTTGGCTATTCTTTCAGGCAGAGTGCCCAAGGCCCGGGCAGCCAGGTCTACCGTTGCGCTTGACACGTCAAAAACCTTCACCCTGTCGCCATATCCTCTTTCAACAAGATAATCCCTGGCCTTCTCCAATGACATACTATCTCCTCCTGCCGTAATACATTTTCAGTCTTTTACTTCATCTTACGAAGACACCTGGTCTTCCCATCATCCTTATCCAAAGTATCATACCCTCCTGCGACGGTCAAGCCTTGTCATTCATGGCGAAAAAGTGTAGGAAGTGGGAAGCCATGGGCAAAAGAATCCTTGCATTATTCAACACTTTTTCATTTACTTTTCAGGCTCTTGTCGATATAATGATAACAGAGATATTGTGTCCTGCTTTCATTATGAACCAGAAAATAGAATTATTCATAACAGCAGGGCTTACTTATAAAGATATGTGATCCGGAAAGGAGTTTTCACATGGCCAGAGATATGATTAATAACGGCGCCAACGCCGGTGAAAAGGAACGATTGATTCAGGAGTATGTGCCTGGCAAGCAGATTACCTTGGCCCATATGGTAACCCGGCCCAAGGCTTCCGTATACCAGAAGCTGGGTTTGCCGGATGAGTACCATGATGCCATCGGCATCATGACCATCACCCCATCAGAAGCAACTATAATTGCTGCAGATATCTGTACGAAAGCTGCTTCCATCAAGTTAGGATTCGTAGACCGTTTCTCAGGATCTGTTATCATCGTCGGAACTACGGCCAACGTAGAGTCCGCCCTCAACAGCGTCATAAGCACCTTCTACAACAAGCTGGGCTTCGATGCGGTTGCCATTACCAAGACTTGATGGCAGGGGTATTTTTTCATGAAGATTATGCTGATCGGCGCATCGGCCGCCGGAAAAACCACTCTGATTCAGAGTCTGAGCAATGAAGAGATCCGTTATGATAAGACCCAGGCAGTTGAATATATCGGCAACTTTATCGATACTCCCGGGGAATATATGCAGCAGAGGGGCTATTGGGGTCCCCTGACCATTACTTCTCACGATGCGGACATTATCTGCTTTGTGCAGGATTCCAGCAGCGAGGACTGCTGGTTCTCACCGGGTTCTGCCAACAAGTTTTCCAAGCCTGTCGTTGGGATTGCAACGAAAACCGACAAAGATGAGTCCAATCTAAGAAGGGCTCACTCCTACCTGGCTTTGGCCGGCTGCACAACTGTCTTTGATGTCAGTGCCTATACAGGAGATGGAATCCCTGAACTGGTGGACAATCTCCACGCCATGCTGGAGAAGTACCAGAAAGATAACGCAAGACGTTATGAAGATGGATATTTTGACTGACCGGATCAGCCGGATTCCAATGATTATTTATAAGTTTTTTAAATGGAGCATGTCACACAGGTGATATGCTCCATTTTAGGTGTTCTGAGCAAATGGACTGCCATTAATGTAAACAGGCCATTTTCTTATGATTTTTGATGCTCACTCCTCTTCCTTTTTGTCGAATTGAATATGGACAATGGTATAGAGCATATCATTATTTTGTTCATAGTACTTGAAGCGTATCGGTTTAAAGTCTTTTTTCACCATCTTTCGGAAGTCCGTTCTCCCGGCAGAATACCAGAGCATATGACCCTTGTCGTTCCTCCCTGCAAATACAGCGGTATGGGGAGCGTAACCATTGATCTTCATCCCGCAGATGTCCCCGGGTTTGAGGGAAGCTGAGCTGTGAATGGGAACATTAGGATGGCGGATCTCAAAGCGTTCTTCATGCTCTTCCATATACCTGTAGCCGCTCCCGTGTCCTTTGTCATCGAACCAGAAGGTCTTTCCGGACGGAAGCAGCTTCAGCTTCTGCAGGGTCCAGGAGACATAGAGGGCACAATTAAAATCCCTGGCTCCCTGGAAGGTTTTATGGCCTGCATTGCCATTGTAACCCAATCCGCTGCTGTTAATCTTCCGCCCCATGTCCTTCAGGGCTTCATAAAAGTCTTCCTCCGTAACCTTCTTTTCCTTTACCTCAGTAGAAGCCTCTGTTGGAGATAGAAATTCCTCCGTTTCCTCCTCAGCTTCCCAATAGTTATCAGACCCTTCCTTTTGGTCCCTCTTCCTCCCTTCTGTCTCTGTTTCAGCCCCTGCTCCTGTCTCGTCGGGCGGATCCTGCCTGCCTCCCGTAAAAAGAAGGATCATCATCAAAATGACCAGGGCCGTCAGACCTCCGATGATCAAAACCCGGTTCTCGCCCAGGAAGCTGCGAGGCCGCTTTCTTCTGTTTCCCGGCTTCCTGATATCGGCAGTATTATCTTTTTTCTCTTCCTGAATGCTTTTATTATTATGTTTCTGTCTTGTCATGGTATCCTGTATTTCATTATCGTTTATGATAGTTCCGTCTTTATCTCAGGCATGATCCCTTTCATCAGCCCGTCAGATCCATATCTTTTAACTGGCGGATCTCCTCCTGCAGCGTTCCTCCCGGATAATCCTTCCTGGCAATGGGCAGAAGATAATACCCGTGTACCCCCCTGGTTCTGTGCAGGATATCCTTAACATCATCCATGGTCCGGACATGCTCGCTGTGGAAAAGAAGAACAGAGTCGCTCTCCAATTTGCGAAGAGTTTCTGCGGATTCATTCAGAATCTGGATATCTTTTTCGACAGCCCTTACATTGTCATCCTCCGACAGTCTCTCATCTCCCAGTCCCAGATACAATATAATCACATCCGCCCCGGCCCTGGCCATCACGGCCGCCTGCTGCCTGGTCCGCACCATAGTACAGATATGGAAACCCTTGGAAGCCGCATAGCGGAAAGTCTCCACCTCCCGATCGAATCCAAGGGAGACTCTATCCAGATTGTTTTTAAAGTATCCATCCACCAGCCCCATAGCCGGATAATTGTGAACACTGTGAAAATGGACCTGGCGGAAGCGCTTTAACAGGAGTTCTTTATTGAGAAAAGGATCCGACCCGTTCATGCCAAGGAAAACATGATGACCGGATACCACCGTGGTCATCTCGCGGGCTTCCTCCAGCATCCTGTTATTCGAATTACCAAAAGGCATATAGCCGGCCAGAAATGGATTCTCAGACTCATGATATTGTGATGTAGGATAAAAGAGTACCAGGTCGCAGCCGGCCCGGCTGCAGAGCTGTTCCATGTCGGTGGAGTCTACGCCAGCCCCCACGATGACATGCCCGCGTGATATTTTCTCTTTTATGGTTGCCATCGTTTCTTTCATTCTTCTTTCCCAACCTTATCCTTTTCTGCCCTGGCATGATCCTGACTTTTCCGGTAGTCCAGGGGAGCCATGCCAACCTCTCTGCGAAAGAGCTTCTCGAACTGGAAATAATCCTCATAGCCTACCAGACTGCTGATCTCCTTCATCTGTTTGTCGCTTGTCCGCATAAGTTCCCTGGCCATGTCCATCCGGTAATCCATAAGATAACGAGTAAAACTCTTCCCGGTTTTCTTTTTAAAAAGAAGGCTGAGATAAGAACCGGATACATGTGTGATTTCGGACAGATCCTTAAGCTGGATCCTTCGATTATAATTTTTGATGATATATTCTTCCACAAACTGGCCGTAGTCCACCTTGCTGTTATGGTCGTTCAGGACCCGGGAAATAATGTTTTCCTGACTAAAATCTCCCTGGCTTTTAAAGGCCCTTGAGGTATTGGTGATGGCTCTCTCTACCGGAATTCTTTCAACAATGGACCCTGCCATAAGCCCTTCCGTCCGGGTATTTTCGTAGAAAGGAAAGGCGTCCAGAGGCGTCTGGATCGGCCCGCCTGCCACCAGCCGGATAACCTGAGGATATTTTTCATGAACTGCATCCATCACATCCCTGGCCACCATAAGGGCTTTCTCCAGAGAAATGACCTCACTGGCCCCCACGGTCCCGCCTCCCACGATCCCGAAATGAAGGATGATCGCATCGGCACCGGCATCCGCCATGGCCAGGGCCTGTTCTTTGTTGAAGACATAAGCCATGGTAAAAAGGTCCAGAAAATGAGCAATCCCTATGCCCTCAATCTCCTTGTCATAACCCAGACTGCTATTATCTAAAGCCCTGCCGAAGCGCCCATTGGCAAAACCGCAGGTAGGATAATTTATTACCCCGGAAAATC
>CAMOVS010000106.1 GCA_946627575.1 uncultured Lachnospiraceae bacterium | reverse complement strand
CCTTACCGGCAGCCGGGCCCGGCTCTTCTGAGGATCCTTCTCTTATCCCGGGCCTTCCGGCTGAGAGCGGAGCAGACCCGGCCGGCTCAGATCCTGATGGAAGTCTTTCGGATGGATCCGGAGGTCAGGATAGCGGAACAGGGCTCTCTGATGACAATACCTCGCAAGACGACACCAGCCCGGGCGGAAGCGGGAGTGATGACAGCGGTATAAGCGGCGGATCCGGCAGTGATGACAGCAGTGGGACGGTGGATGATCCGGCCAAAAGGAAGCAGGCTCAGGCTTTGCTTACGGCCCTGACCCAGGCCGGCCTGACTGTGGAGTATCTCAGCGCCACCGGCATAAAGTCGCTGAAAGAAAATGTAGATGATGGCGAGACCGCCTTCAACGGTGCCGCTGCCGGTTTAAGCCAGCTGGATACTTCGATCGCAACGATTGACAGCAATATCAGTCAGCTCAAGGCCCAGATCTCCGCAACCCGGGACAGTCTGGACCAGGCCCGTAAGATGGCGGACCTGGCGGATGCAGGCACGGATGTATACGATGCCCAGATTGAGGCGGCCGAGACCGGAGTCGAGGCAGCTAAATATCAGCAGGATATGTACCGGCTGACATCCCCCATCGACGGTGTGGTGGAGGATGTCACTGTAAAAAAAGACAACATGGCAGCCCAGGGTGTTGCTGCCTTTACAATAGTTGAAAAAGAGTCTATGGCCGCTAGCTTCTATGTGACCGAAGAGGTCAGCCATTTCTTAAAGATCGGAGATCCGGTGGATGTGGTCACGGATGATGGGAAGCAGGAACAGGATCCAAATGCCGGGATGGCTGCCGGCCATATCACGATGATCGCCAGCTCGGCAGATCCTATGAAGGGGCTCTTTAAGGTAGAGGCAGAGATTCTTTCCGTGGGCCGGATCCACCTGTCCGGAGGAACCAGCGTCAAGCTTTCCCTGGTCAGCAATGCTGTAGACAACCAGCTGCTGATCCCCTATGACTCCGTCTATTACGACAATGGCCAGGCCTATGTCTACCGTCTGAAAGATGACAAGGCGGTGCGGACGGATATTACTACCGGCATATTTAACCAGGAATACATTGTGGTAACCGACGGCCTTAACGAAGGGGAAAGTCTGGTGACCACCTGGGCATCCGGCCTCAAGGACGGAGCCAAAGTAGAGATCGCCCAATGATTATGGACCGGATCATAGAATGAACTATAAGGGAACTGTGAGACCGGGAATCCTGCTGCATTAGTCTGACAATAATCTGCGTTCTTAGAGGAGAGCATTAATGAGTCTGACAAAATTCATACTCCGGCGTCCTGTATCCACAGCCCTTGTGGTTCTGGGCATCGCGGTATTCGGCCTGATCAGCATCTTAAGTTTTGACATGGAGCTGATGCCGGACATTCAGATGCCAATGATGCTGGTTAATACCGTATATCCCGGAGCCAATCCGGAAAGCATCGAAGAGCTGGTGACCAAAAAGATCGAGGACTCCGGCAGTGCCCTGTCCGGCGTGGAACAGGTGATTTCTTATTCCTATGATAATTATTCCATGGTGGCCTTAACTTACGGCTATGACATGGACATGAACGATGCCTATACCGACCTGTCGGCAGCCCTTGACCTGCTGGATCTGCCGGAGGATGCCAGGGATCCCGTCATCATTCAGATGGATGTCAACGCCATAGACACCATGACCATCTCGGTCATCAATGACGGGTCCTCCGATATGATGGCCTATATCGATGATACCATGGTGCCTGCCCTGGAAGCGGTTCCCGATGTGGCCCGGGTGGAGGTAACAGGAGGGCGGGAGAACTATGTCCGGGTCCAGCTGGACCAGCAGAAACTTAATCAGTACGGGCTCAATATTTCCACCATCGGCCAGACCATCGGCATGACCCAGTACAATGTCCCGGCCGGCACCATCAGTGGCGGCAGCCAGGACATATCGGTGAACACCAGTGCAAAGTACCTTTCCATCGATGATATCAGGAATACGACCCTGACCACTGCCACCGGTGCCCTGATCACCCTGGGCGATGTGGCGGATATCAGTATGCAGGCCAAGGATCCGGATACCGTCAGCCGATATAACGGGGAAAATAACGTTAGTGTAGGCGTAACCAAGCGCCAGAGCGGGTCCACGGTCCGGGTCTGCGACAGGGTCCGACAGGTCCTGAAGCGGCTGGAGGATGAGGACCCCGGCGGTATCTTTGATGTAAGTTATGATGCAGGGACCAGCATCACGGGTGCCCTTAAGTCCGTAGGCGAGACTTTGCTTATCGGTGTTGTACTGGCCATGATCGTTCTTTTCGTCTTTTTTGGCGACTGGAAGGCCAGCCTGATCGTCGGCAGCTCCATGCCATTGTCTGTTCTTGCTACCTTAATCTGCATGTACCTCTTTGGATTTAATCTTAACATTATTACAACCGGCGCCCTGGTTATCGCCATCGGTATGATTGTGGACAGTTCCATCGTTGTGATCGAAAGCTGTTTCCGGATCAGGGAAGAAGTGAAAGACCGAAAAGATGCAGCCATCAAGGGGGCCGGCGTGGTATCCATGAGTATCTTTGCCTCGACACTAACGACCTGTGTCGTTTACCTGCCCCTGTCCCTGATGTCAGGCATGTCCGGCCAGATGTTTTCCCAACTGGGCATGATTATTGTATTTGCCATGGCAGCCTCTCTGATCATGGCCCTGACCATCGTTCCCCTCTTATACGTCAAGGTGGATCCGACGGAAAAAAGGGAAAATACTGCCAATCACATTCTGGATGTCGTTAAGAAAGGGTACGGCAGGCTGCTGCGCAAGCTCATGTACAGGAAGAAGACCACCATGTTGGTCAGCGTCCTTTTGCTGATTGCCTCTTTTTACCTGGCTTCCACCCTGGACTTTGAATTAATCCCTACTTCCTACGATGGAAGCATCATAGTCAATGTGACCTTCCGGTCGGGTACTAAGCTGGATCATATGAGTGAGAGGATGCGGGAGTTGGAGCAAATGGCAGCGGAGGATAAGGAGTTTGACGACTACAGTCTGAGCATATCCCAGAATACCGCAGTCCTGACGGCTTATGCCGTCAAGGGCAGCAAACGGTCCAGCGAAAAAGCTGTGGAGATCTATACGGAGAAACTGTCGGATATGACAGGCTGCGATATACGGGTTCAGCCCACGGGGGGCGGAAGCGAGATGACCTCCACCTACGCTTCGGATACGGTGGATGTGGTTCTGGCCAGCGATGACCAGAACAACCTGGCCCAGGCCTCTGCTAAAGTAGAAGAAATGATGGGAGAGGTGCCGGGCGTTCTTCAGGTGCGGTCCGACGCAGCGGCCGCCAAGACAGCCGCCCATGTTATTATCGACCCCCTCAAAAGCGCTAACGCCGGACTGGCCCCGGCCCAGATTGCCGGTGACCTTTATCAGAGTCTGACCGGTCTGACGGCGGGAACTCTGGAGATGAAAGGGGAGGAGTATGACATCATTCTCCGCTATCCGGAAGGAACCTACGCTGACGAGAAGGGACTAATGGAAAAAGTTCTGACGGGAGCCACCGGCAAGCAGACAGCTCTTTCCGAGATTGCCCGGGTGGAATACAGCCAGGAACCCCAGATGATTCAGAAGAGTGACGGACGCTACCAGCAGACTGTATCGGCTATGGTTAGCTCCGAAGACAAGACCAGAATCTCCCGGGAGATCAACAAGAAAGCGGGGGAGATGGAATACCCGGAAGGAACCGGACTTTCCTCCTCCTTCATCGATGATATGAGAACGGAGAACCTGACGGCCATCTTCCGGGCTATCCTGTCCGGTATTTTCCTGGTCTTTCTGGTCATGGCCATGCAGTTCGAATCTTCGAGATTCTCCCTGATGGTTATGACCTGTATCCCCTTCTCCCTGATCGGATCTTTCCTCCTGCTTTTCCTGACCGGGACCAGCATGAACATGGTATCCATGATGGGCTTCCTCATGCTGATGGGAATCGTGGTTAACAACGGCATCCTGCTGGTGGATACCGCCAACCAGGAAAAGGAGCACATGTCCCTGGAAGATGCCCTGGTAACTGCCGGTTCCATCCGGCTCCGTCCCATCCTCATGACCACTCTGACCACCATCCTGGCCATGGTGCCTATGGCCCTCTTCAGCGATAATAAAATGATGAGCGGTATGGCCTTTGTTATCATCGGCGGACTGATTGCTTCTACCATCCTCTGTCTGCTCATGATGCCGGCCTTCTACCTGATCCTGGCCGGTGATGGCAAAAAGAAAAGGAAAAAGCGGAGGAGGAGAAAGAGAAAAGAAAGCAGAGGAGAGGGAGAGGACGGAGAAAAAGCGGACAAAGATACTCTTTCGGAAAGCGATGGAAAGATGTCCTCAGACAAAGAGATTGTTTCATAAATATTTTTCAGATGTTAAATAAATGTTACAAAAATTTGCTTTTTTCATGAACTTGTGTTAGACTATAGGGGCTGTGGCTGCAGAGGCGGCTTGTCCGGACCTCTTCAGTCGGGCTGAAACCGGAGACGAATCAGAGCCGGGATCCTCGCTTTAAGCCTTTAGGCTTTTTCGGACCTTCCCGGCCTCCCCGAAAGGATACACAGGTTATGAATACTTTAAAGAAATATTGTCTGGCAGCAATCATGTTCTTTATGATCCTTGCTGCCCCCTTCTTCAGCTTGAAGACAGAAGCCCGGAAACCCATCTATACCAGGAACCCTGAGATCAATGCTGCAGTGGAGATCATCCTTAATCGGTGCACAAGCCCTGAGATGACCAGAAAACAGAAGCTAAAAGCTGTCTATGTGTACCTGGTCAAGCACATGCACTACACCCACAGCAGGGGCTCTATTAAGATTCATGTAGGCAAGAAAAAGAGAGCAGCTATGAGGGCCCAGACGAAAGCCCTCCATAAGGAACATAAGATTCATTACACTTCCAAGTTCCGCAGCCGCTACCGTCATGTTCTGACCATGAGCGGAACCTGCTATGACATGTCGGCCGTTTTCTGTATTTTTGCCAACCGGCTTGGCTACAATGCAGGACTCTGCAGCGGCAGGTATGTGCGAAGCAACGGATCCAGCTGCGAGCACTGGTGGAATTACGTCAGGATCAACGGAAAGAAAAAGTATTTTGATGTCCAGGCGGCCAACGCCATGAAGGGTAAGAAGTTCTCTTATTACTGCAAGAGCGGGTCCAGCAGGGTGTGGAGAAAACACCACAGAGGATGATGGCCCGCCGGTAAATAGTGTAAAGACTCTTTGATTATGATATTTGTTATGATCGTATAAAAAGATAATATTAGACATCACTATATGGGATGTGGGTTACTTAGAAGAAGGAGGCTATCCATTACAGATGGCTTCCTTCTTTGTCTATTATTTACAATAAACAGCCCTGAATAAAGAAGAAAATGTTGAAAATAGTGATAGAAATACCTTGACCGGTATACCGGTATGTTATATACTGTAGGCATATAAATGCAATGTGGTTCTGCATGGAGGCCTGCTAATGCAGGATTCTTTTGAGCTTTATTGAAATT